>JAFGRR010000270.1 GCA_016935035.1 Phycisphaerae bacterium
AGCGGGCGCATGACGGCGTTGTGCTCCATGCCGGTCGTCACGACATGGTCGCCGGCGTGCAGCATGCCGTGCAGAACCAGGTTTATGGCGGCGGTGCCGTTGGCGGCGAAGATGACGCGCTGCGGGTCGGGCAGGGCCAGCAGGTCGGCGACCGCGGCGCGGGCTTCGAAACGGATGCGTTCGGCCTCGTTGGCGAGGCGGTGACTGCTGCGTCCAGGGTTGGCGCCTACGTCGCGCATGAAGCGCAGCATCGCCTCGGGGACGACGTCGGGCTTGGGCCAGGACGTGGCGGCGTTGTCGCAGTAAATCATGACGGCCTCAGTGGAACGCGCGGCTACTTCGTGAACGTCAGTTGAAACGCGTCACCTTGCGGCTCGAAATCGGCCTGCCAGCCGAGTTTCTGGGCGGCGCGGGTGCAGTTGTGCACTTGGGTCATTGTATCGACGAGGACTGTGACCTGGCCGGCGGTGGTCTTCTGGAGCGCGGCGCGGGTCATTATCACAGGCTGCGGGCAGGAGAGTCCGCGTGCGTCAACAGTCTCTGCCATGTTGGTTACCTCGCGGGGCTCAGGCGTTCGATGCCGAGCCAGCCGATCAGGCCGACGGTGATGAGTCCAATGATGACGATAGTCGGCGCGGTGGACTGCGTGCCGACCATCAGGAAGTTGTGGGCGACAGCCGCGCCGGTCAGCATGCCGAGTACAAAGATGGCGGCGTCGCCGTCGCCTTCGCCGGAGAGAAAGACCTGTCTACCGGGGCAGCCGCCTGCGAGAGTGAATGAGAGGCCGGCCAGCGCCATGCCGCCGAAGTTCAGCCACACATTCGTGTGAGAGGCGGGTTGGCCGCTCCAGCCGGGGTGGAACTGCTTGAAGACGAGATTGAGGATGAAGGCGGCGACAAGAAAAGCGACCACGCCGCTGGCCAGGTGGAAATCGCGCATCAGGATGATGTCGCGCAGGCCGCCGACCGTGCAAAAACGCGTGCGCTGGGCGGCAAAGCCGATACCCAGCCCGATGATGATCGACCAGACAACCGGTGCTGCGGCAGCACCGGGGCCGGACTCGCCGCTGAAATGCGGATGGAAGATCGCCAGTAATAGCAGTGCCAGCATGACGAATGGCATGGCCAGGCCGGTGACCACGCGGGTTGGGTACGAGCGTCCGAGGCTGAAGCCCATCTGAAGGAAGCGGACGCCGATGGTGATGCCGACGATAAGGCCGATGATGCCGACGATGGCGGTCCAGTCGCCGCCGGCCAGACGCAACATTGCGCGCCACGGGCAGCCGAGGAAGACGAGTGCCCCGATCATGGCGAACATGCCGAGGACGAAGCGGATCACCGGCGACGAGCCGGTACGGGGGCGGAATTCGCGGAAGATCAGGGCGGCGATGAACGAGCCGAGACAGAAGGCGGGGATCTCGGGTCGCAGGTATTGCACGACCGCGGCGCGATGCAGGCCGAGGGCGCCGGCGATGTCACGCGTGAAGCAGGCGACGCAGATTCCCATGTTGGCAGGATTGCCGAGCTTCTGGAGCGTGGCGGCCAGTGTGCCGATCGCCAGGCCGACGACGATGATGCCGAGCGGCGTGGCGAAGAAATCGCGAGGTGTTTTCACGGGCTTGTCTCCTCACAACGGTGCGGTCCATGACATTGGCGCGCGGGCCGCCCATCCGGCCATCCTGCCCCCGCCGATCGTGTATCCGCTGGGTGGATTAATGATAACGTTGCCGTCCCTGGGCACCAGTGCACGCCACTGGGGGCTTGGTGCCGCGACGTGAACGCCGCGCGGCAGGGAGCGATCGTGAGGGGCAATCGCGCGTTGTTGCATGGGCTGTGCGACAGAGCTGGAGACGGCCCCGGCCTTGCGTCCGGGGTTCTGATTGGGAACGCCGCAATTCAGCGGGCTGCGCGCGTCGCTTGCAGTCGCCGGCGAGCAACGGGTACGATCCGAGTAGATCGGCGAGGCCGTCGGGCCGCAGCCAGCCGAGGCGTATGGCACGTCGCAGCGCTACGTCACTCGGGCGCACGTTGAGAGAAGCCGGGCTCGTAACAGGTGGAGCATAGTCGTGTCGGAAGCGAAACTGCTGATCCAACAGGTCGGAGACGTTACGAGCGTTGACTTCCAGGAGCACGGGCTGCTCGACGCGGCGCCGATCGCACGCGTCCGCGACGCGCTGTTCAGGCTGGTTGACGACATGGACCGGCGGAATCTGATCCTGGACTTCTCGAAAGTGCGGTTCATGTCATCGACGGCGATCGGCGTGCTCATGACGCTGCGCAAGAAGGTCGATGAGCGCAAAGGCAAGCTGGTGATCTGTGGGCTGCGTGCCGAGTTGATGCAGATTTTCAAGATCATGAAGATCCAGAAGCTGTTTATGTTTTGCGACGGTTCGGCGGCGGCGATGAAGGTGTTCGGGCTGCCGGCTGAAGAGTGATTTCGGGCTGCGGGGATTGAGCGAATTTCATCGAAGGGGTTGCGGGTCGCGGGTGGCGGGCTGGGTTGCGGCCTGCCACCCGCGCGTTGCGTCTATCGGCCAGTTATCAGCGCGACAAACGCATCGATGTCGAAGATGTCCGTCGCGCCGTCCCAATTGCAGTCGGCGAGCATGGAATAACAGTCCGGGTATACCGTGGCGTACTCCGTCGGGTTGATAATGGCCATCACAAACGCGTCGATGTCGAAGACGTCGGTGCTGCCATCGCAGTCGAGGTCGCCGTACATTCGCGAACCGAATTCGTCGGTACCCATGTCCACAAGCGCGAGACCTGAATTGTCGCCGTCCCACACCCGCAGTTCGCCGTCAATGTCGGGGTCAGCGGGATCCATCAGGAACGTCGGATCGCCGGCGTCAATACAGGGCGAGCCTTCGGAGAGGTGGAAATCATCGATCTCATAGGTGACGCCGATTGTGCCGGTGGCCGCGTGATCGCCCCACACGCTGATGGTGTTGCCGGTATTCGCCGCGATCATCAGTCGCTTGCCGAACATCGTGTCCGGATTCAGCAGAAGATTCGACAGTTCCTTGTTGGTCCAACTCGCGGTACCATCGAAGAAAGTCGTCATGCCTGTCTCGGCGTTGTAAGCGGCCGCGGCGGTCCACGTCCCCGGGGGTCTGGCGAAGAAAAGTGGGCTGCTGTTCATGTTTCCCTGGCAGTATGGCCATCCGCCCTGGATATCGCAGTAGCAGATCTGGACCTGCCAGTTGTTGTCGTAGACCTCTGAGGGTGTGTCCTCCCACAGAATGCTGTTGTCAATGGTCAGCACACTGCTATCGACGTACACGGCTCCACCGCTAATGCCGGCGCTGTTTCGCCAGAACGCCAGGTTGGTTAACTCGGCATCGCTGCCGCTGAAGAAGTAGCCGCCGCCACCGCCGACGTCGGCGTGATTGTCGGACAGGACACTACTGATCACTCTCGGGCTGCTGCCATTGGTGCAGGCGAGCGCGCCACCGTTGCCGAAGGCCCGGTTTCGGTGGAAAACGCAGCCGGAGACTGTTGGGCTGCATCCCAGGTCGAGAAGGACAGCACCGCCGTCGGTGTCCGATGAATTGTCGATAAACATGCAGTCGGTGATGAATTGCGAAATGCCATCGTGACACATTGCACCGCCTCGGCCACCTGCTGCATTGCCAATAAATGAACAGCCGACGAGGTTAAACGTGGAGGTTTCCTGCCGGATTGCTCCGCCGTATCCGCCGCACGTGTTGTTCAGGAACACGCAGTTCCTGGCAAGCCCCGGGTCTTCACCATCGGTGTACCGGTGAATTGCTCCTCCTCCGGCATCGATGGCCTGGTTGTTGATGAAGGTGCAATCGATGAACGTGTCAGTGGCATCGTCGGTATATACGGCGCCGCCCTGATACTCGGCGCTGTTTCCGGTAAATGTGCAGTGTGTCACGACGCTGAAGTTGCCATGGACGTACAGAGCGCCGCCGTAGCCGTCGTACGAACCGCTACCGTAAGCGCTGTTGGCGGAGAACGAGCAGTCATTCAGCACGGCGGATGCCGCATATACAGCTCCACCCCTTGCGTGCCATTCTCCGAGATGGACTGCCGAGTTGTTGACGAAACTGCAGTTCATGGCCTCGTCGAGCGCGGTGGTGCAGATGGCGCCTCCTTGGGCGCAGCCATCGTCATCATCGGTGCTGGTGTACAGTGCCCGGTTATCGGTGAACACACAGCGTATCACCGTTAGGTTGTTGGTTGATATGGCACCGCCCCGTCCAGACCATACGACGTTGCTGCCCCATGCCAAGGCCAAGTTGTTCGTGAAACTACAGTCGATTGCACTCATGGATGATCCCGTGAAGACAGCGCCACCCATGCCTTTCCAGTCACCGGAGTTGTCGTTGCCCTGAGCCGTGTTGTCAGTGAAGTCGCATTCCGAGAGGTTGGCGGACGACGCTGCGTAGATACCACCCCCCCGACCGGAATAGCCGATGCCGCCGCCACTGCTCGTTGCGCTGTTGCCCGTGAACGTGCAGCCGAAGGCAATTGTGGATTCGCAAAAGACGGCGCCACCATACCCGTTGCCTGACTGCGTTGTCGAGACGCTATTGCCTGAGAAGTCACAGTTGGTAAGGTACAGAGTGCCACCGTCGATGTCGGATACCGCTCCGCCGAGATCGGGGGCGCTGTTGTTGTTGAGCGTGCAATCCGTAAACGTGATGTCGGCTCCTCCGCCCCCGCTGATGATCACGCCACCACCCTGGTTTCCGCTGGCAGCGTTGTTTGTGACCGTGCAGCCAGTGAACGTTACCGCTCCGCAGTTGTCGATGCCGGCTCCGGCCCCACAACCGCCGCAGGCGTTGTCGGTAAACGTGCACCCCTCGAGCGAGAAATCCGTGCCCGTTCCAACGTACCACATGCCCGCACCGTCATCGACCGCGTAGTTGTCCTCGAATCGGCAGTTGGCTAATGTGGGCGAACCACCGGTGTTGAGGAAGCCGCCACCGTCGTCGTGCGGTGTGGTGCCGTCGGCACGGCCGGCCGTGATCGTGAAGCCGTCTATGATGGCGGTTGAGTCCTTGCCCGTGCCGCTGACGACGTGGTAGCTGTTGTCGGTGGTTACCCCAGGGTCGCCAATCTCGCCGCTGAGAACTGACTCAAAGGCAATGAGGTCGCGGTCGTCAGGATCGCCACCGCCTTCCAGGCCACGGTATCCACCGTTGATCGCGACGTTGTTGAGGAGTTGGAAGGTCCAGTCACGGAGCCCGCTGCCGCTCGGAAACATCTCATTCTGATCAGGGTAGTAGATCCCGCCGGCGACGCGGATTTCGTTTGTCTCGGGATGAAAGAACGCGTAGTCCCGAGCGTCACGGACGTACTTGAACGCCGTGCTCCAGATCAGTCCATCGCCACCTGGACTGGCGCCGTCATCGACATACACAATGGTGGCGCGTTCGGCGGCACCAGCTACTGTACCAGTCGCCACTACTACAAGCGTCAAACAGACAGTGCAAGTCGTTTTGATCATCTTCTCTCTCCTCTTGTCGAGGGCCAGCCAAGGCCAGGCGTGCGCCGCCATGCGGTGTTTGAATTGGTCTTGCGTGTGTCCACAACTCTGGTCGACCTGTGTTCGGCACGCGGTCCGACAAGGTGCTTGGGGGGCAGCCAAATGAGGTCAGCAGGCACGCCGAAGCTAAAGTCATCCGGCGGCCTTTCAACGGGCGCCGCCGTTACCACTTATCTATGCGCATCACGGTCACGTTAGTTGATCGTGACCGGCGCGGTGTACGAAGAGAACGTCCCGAGGGATGGCCCGTTCCTGTACGCATCGTAACCGCGTTCGCCACACCTACCAAGGCTGTTTGGTTACAGCAGCGGTGTTAGAGCTCGACAGCCACACCCGATCAGATGTAATCGCCAGACGTACACCAACCTTTTGCGACGCGCGGTGTCCTAATACTTCCAAGGCCAACCGAACAGTCTCCAGGAGTCAGACATGCTGTGTACGCGCCCGACCAATTGCATAATCGTCGCTGCGGTTCTCTCGTTTGGGCTCTCGTCGGCGGCCGTGGCCGGCGAGCGGCGGGAGCGCGGCATGGACGTCGACTTTGAGTCGTTGAAGGGTGAAGTCTGGCGGGCGGATGGAGAGTGGGTACTCGAAGTCCGCTATGAAATCGAGATAGAGGACCGCCTGCCGCGGCCGGGCGAGCTGACGCTTGTCATTTGCATTCGTGACGGCGACGAGTTGCTCCTCAACGAGGAGGGTACGCCGTTTGAGCTGATTGTCCCACTCGATCGGCCCAGCGAGGTCGACGACGACGAAATCGAGTTCGAGGATCGCTTCATCGTTGTCCTGCCGAACGGGGCGATTCGCGATCCTGGGCACATGCGCCTGGAGGCGGCGATCGTTTCTGAAGACGACGGTCACGCCGTCGAACACAGGGATTCGTCCGTCAAGTTCCGCAAGCCATCCCACCGCCGGCATATTGGCATCGGTATCGGTGTCGGCGTGAGCACCGGCTGTGGCGTTGGCGTGGGTGTTGGCATCGGGTTCTGACAAAGCGGCCGTGGCCCGCACCAGCGGGTGGGCGGTGGCGAACCGGCATGGACGTTTAGCCGCTAGACAATCATGAGGTGGCGAGCACTGGCTCGCGGAGTCAAAGGAGTTGAGCATGCGTAAGTTCAAGGTAATGCCGGCGGCGATGCTGGCGCTTCTTCTCGGGTTTCCAATGGCGGAGGAAGCCAAGGCACAGGGTGTCGGTACGATCATCAATGGCGGCATCGCCCTGACGTTCGGGATCCTGGATCTGGTGGGAGATAGCTAAACGGGCATATGCGGCGTCGCGCCTCTGTCGCGATAGACGTCCTGTCTGGGCGTTCGTGGTGGTTGAGGCAGGACGAACGACAAAGGTGCCGACAAGACAGGGGTTGCGATCCGTCGCGTCGGCCGCGCGGGCCGCCGGCCATGTGTCGGCGGTTTCGCACATCGGGGGTTGCTTCGGCTATAATCACGGCGACGGGGCTGGTTCGTGGTGAGACCATCCTGGTGGCGTGATCTGGCGCGTGGTCGGCCGCGATGAGACAGGAGAGCACGATGCCTGCCGACCGGGTCGAGCGGATTCTCGATTTGGCGATCGCGAGAGAAGAAGGGGCCGCGGAGTTCTATCGTTACCTGGCTGGCGAAACGCGCCAGGATCATATGAAGGCGGTCTTTCTCGATTTCGCGCGGGAGGAGGAGAGCCACAAGGCCAAGCTGGTGATCATCAAGGGCGGTCGGCGCGGGTTGCTGAGCGAGGAGAAGGTCCTGGACCTGGGTCTGGCCGATCAGTTGGAGGATGAGCCGATCGACCTGGCGGGCGACATGGACTATGCGCGGGCGCTGGTCATCGCGATGAAGCTGGAGCAGGAGGCCCACGATTTCTACACGCGTCTGGCCGTGGCCGCCGCCGACGGCGAGTGCAAGTCAGTGCTGCTGGGTCTGGCGCAGGAAGAGGCCAAGCACAAGCAGCGGTTTGAGCTTGAGTATGATGAGCATGTGCTGAAGGAGAACTGAGAACCGGAAACTCGCGCGCAAGCTCGACGACGGTCTCTCTCGGTTCAGCCCGAACCCTGAGCACGTACCCGCAACGGGGGCACTCCTGTCCCGTGCCCTCGGCAGTATCGGGTACGGTGATGCTCCCGCCACACACGGCGCAGGTTCTTTCGACTGACGCGTTCGACCTGACTGTTTCGCCGACGAACGCTCTGGCCGTGATCCCCTGGTGAGCGGCGAACTTGTCGGCATGAACCGGCCTTTTCGTCAGCCTGCCGATGTACCGGTGTCATCGACGATCTGGCCGATCGCTGGCCGTAGACCGGCGTTTGTCAGCGTTTCACGCCATGGCATGGCTATCGTCGATTCGCTTCACGAGTGTGGCAGCGTGGGATCATTTCCCCGAGCACTGGCCTGGGCGTTAACGGTGGTGCTCCGAATTGCGTTAGACCATAGAAAAAACCGCGGCTTGCGCCGCGGTTTATCTTGATTAGCCAAAGCGGGTGATGGGACTTGAACCCACGACATTCACGTTGGCAAC
>JAFGRR010000271.1 GCA_016935035.1 Phycisphaerae bacterium
CACGCGTCCTAGCAGCATCGCGATGTCACCGTCGCGGAGGCCGTCATGTCTCGCTTAGCCATCATTTGTGAAATTCCGTGCCTTCGTCAATCTGGCCGCGCAGCTCGCCATGCTGTATCGGGATGATCGTGTGGTTGACACAGATGCCCGGCTTGCTCGCGACGGCGACCGCTGCCTCGACGGCGGCCTCGACGTCGTGCAGCAGCCCGGTCACATGCGTGATGCCTTTGCCGCCGAGCCCGTCGCCCAGGCGGATTTCGATGATCGTCACGTCGGCGGTCTTCACGGCTTTGTCGGCGGCGGCGATGTTGGTCGGGATGACGCATGTCTCGATGATGCCGAGTGCGTCGCCGGTATTGGCTCGCCGTTTGCGCGAGATGGCGTCGAAGACCTGCTCGTGCACGTCCGGCAGGAAGATCTCGTCACGGAGCGAGGATTCGCCGACGCGGAGCCCCTCGGTGCGTGATTCATCGACCGCCGCCACCGATCCGCCGACCATGATGATGAACTTGCCGGGCTGCACGGTGCCGACGCGGAAGACGGTGATGGGGGCTTTCTTGACCATGGCGTCGGCGGTGCGCGTGCCGACGGCGACGCTGTCGAACTCGAGAACGGCGATGGCGGGTGGTGTTGTCATATGATCCGAAAATGATCCACGAGTACGCAGCGGCGCTCACGCGAGAAGCTTCTCGGTCCGGTCAAGCCCTCGCCCGTCGGGCTGGCGATGGAGAACGATGCATGGCCTTCGCCGCCGGCGCCCAGCCCGCAGATCGCCGGCCCGTTTTTCACGAAGATGCTGCAATTCATCACGCGTGCCATGCGGCTGAGCTTTTCGATGTTGCGCGAGTACATGACGGCCGTGTGCCGGCAGGTGCCCTCGACCGTGTTGGCCAGGTCGATCGCCGTGTCAACGTCCGGCACGCGAACCACCGGCATGACGGGCATCAACTGCTCGGACCAGACCAGCGGATGGCTTGAATCGACGTCGATGACGGCCAGGCGGACGTCCTCGCCCACGTTCATCCCGATCGCGCTGAGGATCACGCTGGCGTTCTTGCCGATCATGTCCTTGTTCATGACGGCTTCGGCGCGCGGGCCATGGCGCTCCTTGAAGATGACGTTTTCGATCTGCTTGGTCTGGCCGGCGTCCAGCACGACCGCGCCGTTCTGACGCATGGCGGCGAGCAACTGGTCGGCGACGGAGGCGACGACAAACGTCTCCTTCTCGTCGACGCAGATGACGTTGTTGTCGAACGAGGCGCCGCGCACGATCTCGCGCCCGGCCAGGGCGATGTCGGCGCTCTCATCAACCACAACGGGCGGGTTGCCAGGGCCGGCGCAGACGGCGCGCTTGCCGCTTTGCATGGCGGCGGCGACGACGCCGGGGCCGCCTGTGACGACCAGCAGCCGGATGCCCGGGTGCTTCATCATGGCCTGGGCCGTCGCGATAGTCGGTTCGGTCAGCGTGGTGACAAGGTTGGCCGGTCCGCCGGCCTGCATGATGGCTTGGTTGAGCAGGGCGACGTTGCGAATCGAGACGCGTTTGGCGCCGGGATGCACGTTGAAGACGACGCTGTTGCCGGCGGCGAGCATCCCGATGGTGTTGCAGATGATGGTCGAGGTTGGGTTGGTGCTCGGCGTGATCGCGCCGATGACGCCGAAGGGCGCCCGCTCCATCAGCATCAGGCCGTGGTCGCCGCTGCGCGCCTCGGGGATGATAGCCTCGGTGCCGGGGGTTTTCTGGGCGACCACACGGTTCTTGGTGAGCTTGTCCTCCCAGCGGCCCATGCCGGTTTCGCGTTGCGCCTCGCGTGCCAGCACCTCGGCGTTGGCCAGCATCGACTCGCGGATGCTCGCGATGATCTTGTCGCGCATCGTGAGGGTCATCGCATCGAGTGCCGCATAGGCCTGCGCCGCGGCCCCGATCGCGGAATCGAGGTCATTGAAGACGCCGGGTGTTTCCGGGTGTGATACGTGGGCGACAACGGCGGGGGCCAGCGGGGCAGAGCGGATGGGCGGCGCTGTTGGCGCTGGCGCTGGTGTGGCCACGCCCTTGGCCAGTTGCTCCCGCACACGCCGGGCGATCAGGTCAACTTGTTGATCCGACAATCGCGACACGTTGCTGCTCTCATCCTATCCTGGGTGGCGCGGGCGTCTCGCCCGCGACAGTCTGGGCGATGATCTCCGCCACGAAACGGGTTCCATGGGCAGGTCTCTGACCTGCCCGTGTGCAACGGCGACGGAGCACGGGCAAACCCGCCTTCGGCGGGCCTGCCCATGGCACCCGCCGGTTGCATCTTTCGCGCGAATGCCAGTCGGCGAGCCTACGGCTCATCGCCCTTGCGATACTGAATCTCGCCGTCCACTTCCCAGTTGTCCACGATGGCCATGATGACTGCGTCGCACGGACGCTTGTCGGTCATGCGGGTCTGGCGGGCCGAACTGCCCGACGCATAGAGCACGTATTCGCCCGGCCCCGAACCGACCGCGTCCACCGCGACCACCGTTGAGCCGGTTGGCTTGCGGTCCATGTTCACGGGCTGCACGAGCATGAAGCGCAAGCCCTCCATGCTCTCTTCCTTCTTCGTCGAGACGACTGTGCCGACAACCTTGGCCAGGATCATCCTGCTGCTCCGCTAAACACCTCGTCGCCGCCAGCCCTGTAGCGTCCGCCCCCAGTGGCGGACGTAGTCTGCGGTTGGCCTCAGGCATTCCCAAGTGGTCGCACTAGCAAGAGCGCCGCGCCTATAACGAGCAGTCACGCCTCGCCGACGCGCGACGACCCGGAAACTGCGCCGCCGCGTGCCTACTTCTGCTTACGCTCCGCCGCAACCTGCTCGGCCCGTCCGAGCGGCAGCACGAGGTCGATGTTGGTGTGCGGACGCGCGATGACGTGCACGGACACGATCTCGCCGACGCGTGACGCGGCGGTCTGGCCCGCGTCACAGGCGGCCTTTACCGCCGCCACGTCGCCACGAATGATCGCGGTCACATATCCGCCGCCAATCTTCTCGTATGAAACCAACTCGACCTTGGCCGCTTTGACCATGGCGTCGGATGCCTCGACCATGGCGGCAAAGCCGCGCGTTTCAATCATTCCCAGTGCATCTGCCATTGCCGCGCTTCCTCCTGCTGGGGCACGCATGGAATCGTCTGATTGTGATTACTTCTTATGCTCGATCTCGCGACCGGAGACGCTCTCGATGGCCGCCACCGCCGCGCGGTAGCCGACCTCGATGTCACGTTCCTCGCCACCGAGATACAACCGGCCGAAACTCCCGAACGACCGGACTTCAAGAACGTTGATCTCAGCGGCCTTTTCCGCCTCGTTGGCCGCTAATGCCGAATAAGCTGCCGGCACGCACTCCATGATGTACAGCGTTTGTCCCGGCAGGATCATGTTGCCGTGACGCATGCGGTTGATGAGCTGCGTCTGATAGTCGTCCATTCGGCGGATGACCTGGCTCGACACGACCTTGGGCTTTTGCCGGTCGTCTTCCTTCAGGCCCAGGGCATCGAGGATCGCCTGGCCCGCCTGGCGCACGTCCGCCTGCGAGTCGGAGTGAATCTCCAGCATGCCGTACAAACGCTCGACGATCTGCATGCCCGGCGTGACACGTGTCGATTTCAACGCGATGTCCGTCACGCGGTTGATCTCGATGCCGGGAGAGATCTCCACGAACAACGCCGCTTGGCCGGCGATCGGCAGGAAGCCCTGTGCGATCGTCGCCAGGAACGAGGCGTATTGGTCCTGGAGACTATCGAGAAAGACGTAGGCACGCAGTTCGAATTCACTCACGGGCTCACTCCTTGGCGGAGGCGACTGGTTGCGCGCCATCCGATACGGTCAGTCCCTTGGATTCAGCGAGGATGCGCACGCCCGCGCTGGCGCCGAGCCGCGTGGCACCGGCCTTGATCATCTTCTGGGCGTCCTCATACGAGCGAATGCCACCGGCGGCCTTCACGCCCATGCGCGTTTCACGCACCGCATCGGCCATCAGGGCCACATCCTCGGGGGTCGCGCCGCCGGGGCCGAAGCCGGTCGAGGTTTTGACGTAGTGGGCCTTGGCACGCTTGGCCGCTAGGCAGGCCCGCACCTTCTCATCATCCGTCAGCAGCGCCGCCTCGATGATGACTTTGCACAGGGCGCCGCCATCGAGGCATGCTTCGGTCACGGCGCGGATGTCGCGGTATACGAGTTCGTCATCGCCGCCCTTGAGTGCGCCGACGTTGATTACCATGTCGATTTCGCGTGCGCCGTCGCGGATCGCCCGCCGCGTCTCCAGCGCCTTGATCTCCGGTACGTGAGCGCCCAGCGGGAATCCGACGACCGAGCAGACCTTGACGGGCGAGCCCTTCAGGCGGTCCGCCGCGCGTCGCACGTTCACCGGGTTCACGCACACACTGGCGAACTCGTATTGCCGCGCTTCGTCGCATAGGGCGTCGATTTGCTTGGCGGTCGCGTCGGGTTTCAGCAGGGTATGGTCGATATAGGCGGCCAACTCCCTGGGCAGCGTTGCGCCGCCGGGGGTGTGTCCGACGCGGTCGGCTCCGGCGCCGACCAGTTGCCGCACGAAGTCTGGATTAGTCTCCACGCATGTCTGGCACAGCGCGCATGCCAAGGCGGCACCGCCGTCCGGCGCTCCTGCCACGGCCATTTCCGTGATACGCCGGACGATTCGGTCAATGTCCTCGTGACTCAGGTCTGCCATGCACTCCTCCAGGGCAGCTTTCGGCTTTGCGACTGGCGGCTTGGCGCCCGGTTCGATCATGGCCACCCGGCGCAGGTGTCGATCAACGGTGCATTCGGTTTCGAGCCAAAGATCGACGATCTGAAGCGCCAGATCAGGCCCCACGAGGCCGGCCCCGAGCGTCAGGACGTTCGCGTCGTTGTGCTCGCGGCTGTTACGGGCGCTGCTGAGGTCGTAGCAGAGGGCCGCCCGCACGCCTGGCAGCTTGTTGGCTGCCATCGCCGACCCGATGCCGGCCCGATCGACCATGATGCCACGATCCGCACGGTCCTCGGAAACCGCTGTGGCGACGGCGTGGGCGTGAATCGGGTAATCGGTCGCCTCCTTGGAATGCGTGCCGCAGTCCTCGATCGGGAAGCCGCGCTTCTGAAGGTGGACCTTGATGGCTTCCTTTAACTCAAAGCCGCCATGATCCGCCCCGAGGGCGACGCGATGTTTGGAACCCGGTTTGGCCATCTTTCCGCTTAATCTGATCTAGTCTGTCGCGTCGCGTATTCGACGCGTATACGCGACTACTGTCAAGGCGGCGTCATTCAAGCCGCAGCCAATCGATGCGGGACACAAGAGGCGGATGCCATGGGCAGGCCCGCCGAAGACGGGTTTGCCCGTGCTTTACTGTGCCTCAACACGGGCAGGTCAGAGACCTGCCCATGGCACCCGTTTCCTGCTGGAAGTTGCCGCCGGGAGTGTCACACACCGCCGGTTAATCGATCTCGCAATTGAACTCAGGTTGTGCCCGGACCGGCACCGAACGCGCCGACGCCGCTTCGCTCCACTCGCCGACGCGTTCGGATAGCTCCTCGTACGATTCGTCCACGAAGCGCGCGTAGACACTCGTGATCCGAGGGTGCGAGTGTCCGAGCTGGCGCTGCACGAACAGCAGATTGCCGCCCGTTCGCAGATACGCCAGGTAGCCGTACGTGTGACGCAGGATCTGCACGCTGGCCTTGGCAGCCAGGCCGGCCCGCGTCAGAACCCTTACCACGCGGCGATAGAGGCCGTTTCGCTCGTAGGGGCGGCGGCGTTCGCTGAAGACCAGCGGCTGCGCGAGATCGTTGTGGTCAACGTCACCCGGTAGGCACCGTCGCCGGACGTCGGCTACGTATCGTTGCACCAAAGCGCTAACATTTTGGGGCACCCATATGGTTCGGCTGCGGCCGGACAAGCCGCGCACGCGGAACACTGACTTGCCGACTCCCAGAATCGTGTCGCCAACCTGCAAGGTGCAGAGCTCGGATGTGCGCAATCCGGATAGAATAAGCGACGTGATTATGAGTTCGTCCAATTGGGCAGCCACATCATGGTGCCTGGCGGCCCGGACTTCCGAGGACACGTGCTCCAACAGGGCGTTGGCCTCGAGTTCGTTCAGGAATCTGTCATGTGTCAGGCGCATAGTGGTTGCCTATGGCGCGTGTTGTCGAACATCGCACGCATCATATAGGAGCGAAATTGAGATGTAAAGGTGCTGTCAACGGTGTTGATCGATTGCGGGGGGGGCGGTTTCGCAATCCCCCACCCTTGAAAGGGTGGGGCACCCGGCACCCGGGCCGCTGGTGAAGTGCAATCAGGTCTCGTGCCGGCTGAACCATACGCCGAAGACCGTCTGGAGCAGGATGCGAATGTCCAGCAGCAGGCTCCAATGCTCGATGTAGTGCAGATCGTGCTGGATCCGTTTGCGCAGCGAACCCTGTTGCCCGCGGTGGCCGCGCACCTGGGCATAGCCCGTCATGCCGGCCTTGATCTTGTGCCGCAGCATGTAGCGCGGAATCTCGTGCTTGAACTGGGAGATGAACTCCGGCCGCTCCGGCCGTGGTCCGACCAGCGACAGGTGGCCGGCGAGCACGTTGAACAGGTTCGGCAACTCGTCGAGGCTGGTCCGCCGAAGTAATGCGCCGACGGCGGTGCGACGCGGGTCGTCGGCCTGGGCCCAGACGGCGCCGCTTTCACGCTCGGCGTTCTGACGCATGGTGCGGAACTTTATTAGGTCAAAGCGCTGGCCGTCGAGGCCGAAACGGCGTTGTCGATAGAACACCGGCCCCGGACTGGTGAGTTTCACCGCCGCCGCGATGACCAGCATCGGCAGGCCGGCGATCAGCAGGCAGATCGACCCGACCACCACGTCGAAACCACGCTTGACCATGGCGTTCCAGCCGTACAGCGGCGATTGCCGCAGCGACAGAATCGGCACGCCGTCGAGCTCGCCGACGTTTGGCCGCATCGTGTAGAACGGGTTCATCTCCGGCACGATGCGCACGTCGGCCATCGTTGTTTCGAGCTGTTCTAGCAGGGTGTTGGTCAGGTGGGCCTGCTCGGCGGGCAGGGCGATGAAGACCGCGTCGATCGGCTCCTCGTCCGTCAGGCGGCCTAGTTCGCTGAACGGGCCGTACACCGGGATGTCGCGCAGGTGCCCGGGCCTTTCACGCCGATGGTCGTCTACGAAATATGCCACGTCGATACCGGTCCAGCGATTTCGTTGCAAGGCCAGCAGCAGGCGTTGCGCGCTGCGGCCGCTGCCGATGATCGCGGCACGCCGGCGGTTGTAGCCGCGTTCACGCAGAGTCCGCAGCAAGAGCCGAGCGCTCATGCGGAAGAGCACGAACGACGTGGCGCCCATGACCGCGTACGTCGCGATGAACCGCCGCGAGGTCTTGTGCGATTGCGGAAAGGCGTAGTCGATTACGATTACGGCGACGACCGCGACGACCAGTGCCTTGAGAATGTCGCGCACTTCCGACCAAAGCGAATTCACCCGCCGCGGCCGATACAGCCCCACGCGCCAGAAGATGATCAGATGCGCCAGGACGACGAACGGCAGCATCGGCAGAAACGCTTCCTGAATCGCCGGCATGCCCTTTGTCGGATCGATCGGCAGATACTTGAAGCGCAGCCAGTAGCTTGCCAGCCACGCACAGGTCACAGCCAGCGCATCAGCCAGCACCAGGAAGGAGAGCATCAACTGATTATGCTGCTTGAGCATGCACCGTTCTCATCGCCGGCCAGCACCCCGCAGGACGCTGACCATCGTACCATTATGCCGCCGCCGGCAAGCGGCGTCCAAGCGTGTCCGGCCGTGGTGGGGGCACGGGGATCAGAGATCGAGGCGGCGAGGGGCATATTCGGAATGACGACGAAGCGACGGAGCCATGAAGCGACAAAGCGAACGACGAAGACTGCGTCTGGCGGGTCCTCAATTCGCCACTCGGTATTCGCTATTCGCCATTAACGACAATATGCC
>JAFGRR010000028.1 GCA_016935035.1 Phycisphaerae bacterium
ACGAGGCCCAGCGGCGCGATTCAAACATCTTCGTCCTGTACGTGCGTGACATCGCGGTCGGCTTCCCCGGCCAGGCCCGCCCGATGACCCCCGATGAAGACGACGAAGCCACGATCCTCTTCGCCAGCGCCGAGCACATGGCCCGCGAATACAAGGTCCCGCTCCAGCCGATCTACTGCGTGAGCCCCGACCCAGCCGACGTCATCCTCGACTTCGCGGCGACATACGCGGCGGACCTCGTGATCCTGGGCGTCTCCCGCCGCGCTGGCATGCTGCGAGCATTGCGTGGCGATGTAATTACGGGAGTGGCGGACAATCTGCCGTCGGAGAGCACGTTGCTGATACACGCGTGAGGCACGCCACTATTCGCTGGAATGAATGACGGGGTGGTGGATTCTCGCACCGCCGCACGCAGGTTACACAGCGCGACATTGCGGTCATGACACCATAGTAATAAAATACATTGTCATTCGCTGATGGAATGGGGCGCGGGCGGTTTCGCGGCAGTCGTGGCCACTGGCATGGGAGTCCGGCGCAACTGGGAGCCGGAGGGAGACTGGACATGGGTGCGTCCGAACCGATATCTCAAGCCGACGCGGCCCTGGCGGCGGCGAGCAGTCCGGCGGGCCGTGACATCCTCGACCGCGTCGTAGAGTTCTTCAAGCCACTGGACGGGATTCACCACGCCAACGCGTTTGAGCTGACCTTCTGGACAATAGCCGACGCCATGTCGCGGGCCTCGGGGGCAGACCTCACCTCCATCTGGGTACCGAATCCGAACACGCAGCAGTTGCAGTTGGCGTGTTCGACGCTGCGCGGAAAGGACCAGCTACCCGAGGAACTGCCCTTTCGAGATACGCGCAGCGGGAACGCGATTGCCACCGGAAAGCCACGCTTCTACCCGGACTTGCATGCATACATCCCATGCGCCGGATCGCGCACACTCGAACGCTCGGATCTGACCAAGATGTGGTGCGTGCCGCTGCTGGCGCCATCTCTGGGATTGCCGAATGACGTGGTGGCCGTGGCGACCGTTCACTTCAAAACTGAGTCACGGGCTGACCAGTTAGGTGATCCATTCGTCACGTTCTGTGGCGTGCGGGCGGGCCGCGTGATCGAACGCGCGCTATGGGCCGAGCAGGACGCGGTCGTTCAGCAGGTCTACCGGGCAATGGGCGGCATCGACCAGGGCGTCTGGTCCATTATGGACGAAGTGGCAGCCACGATCGCCAAGCTGCTGCATTTCGCAGCTTGTTCGATCCTGCTGGCGGACCACACCGTCGACGTCCTCCACATCATCGGCACCACTGGCATCAGGTCACCCAAGCCGCGCCCGGAGTGGCTCTACGCATATAATCAGGGCGCCACTGGACGCGTGGCTGCCACCAAACAGATCATCGCATCCGAGGACATCGACAAGGAAACCTGGTGCCCCGGGCCATCACTCTTTCCAGAAGTCGTCGACGGTCACCGCGCTCGACAGTTCCTCGCAGCCCCGATTTGCTCGCCCGATGGCCGCCTTGTGGGCGTCATTCGCCTGAGAAACAAACAACAGCATGAGGAAGCGAACTGGCCTCTGCGCCTAAACCACCTGGACTGGCTGCGAATCGAGCGCGTGGCCCGCGTTCTGGCCCCGCTGCTGTCGCTGACGGCGGAGAAGATGTACCAGGAGAGCGTGCTGAAGCGGATTCGCCACGACCAGAAAGCCCCCGCCAACATGATCCGCAACTTTGCGTCGTACTATGTGCACCTTAAGCGCGAGAAGCTGGTGCAGGATCTCGACGCCCTGTACCAAGGCCTGGAGGATTGCGAGTCACTGGCGGACCTGATCATCACGAACGCCGATCTGACTCGCATCGATGCGGTTAGCGGCATCGACCTGAAACCCGAACACGACTTCCTCCTATCGGGTTTCGTCGCCAGGGTCTGCAAGATGTTCCGCCGCATCTGTCGCGAGAAAGGCCTGAAAGGTCCGGTCTTCGACGACGACTTTCACGCCATCCCGAAATTGTGGGTTGACCCCATCCTGATGCAAATCGTCCTGTACAACCTGCTGGACAATGCCGCGAAGTATTCACACTCCAACACGGAAATCCGCGTAGCGTCGGAGTGCATGACCAGCGACGAGGGTAAACGCTATCGCATACACGTTGACAATTGGGGCATCGGCGTCTCGGAGGCTGATCGCGAACGCGTTTTTGACCGCCAGTTTCGCACCTCCGAGGCACGCGGACTGGCCGTGACCGGGCTGGGCCTGGGCCTGACGATCGCCCGGGCGATTGTCGAACGGCATGGCGGCCGCCTCTCGGTCACGAACCTGACAACGCCGACAACATTCACCATCGACTTGCCAGGAATCCTTGCAACGAGGGCACCGCAGTGAGCACATCACCTGTGAGTAAGAGACGCATCTTGTTCGTGGACGATGAACCGGAGCATGTCCAGTATCACATCAAGGCTCTCAGGGAGAGCGGTTACGATGTCAAACTGGTCAAGTCCTCCGACGCCGCCTTGGATTTGTGCCTGAATGCGTACGCTCCCAGCACACAGGATGACTCGCTGGAAGCGTATGACCTCATCATCCTCGACATGATGATGCCCCCACCCAAGGCCGTGCAACCCGCGCGGGTTTCAGCCGGCCTGGCCACCGGTGCCTACATCCTGGGGGAACATCGCAAGCATCACGCCGACGTGCCGGCGATGATCTTCTCCAACCTGAGTGAGCAGGAGTGTGTCGAGTCGATCTGCCGCATCTGTGCAGCACAGTTGCCCGGCATCCCGCCCGGCACTACCCACTCGGATCTCTTGCAGTTTCTCCGTACTCGTCTTGGCGTGACAATCTGCGAGAAACGCCGTACACCGCCGTTCATGCTCCCCACCCGCGTGGGGATGATGATGACAGACCCGGACGACCATAGGCCGCTGGAGTGAGGCCGTCGAGAGACTCCCGTCCTGACAGACTGTTGGCGTCTCTATTCGTTGAGACGGGAAACACGGAACGCCGAGACGCGCGAGCGCTGGTATGATGTTCTTTATGCTGGACCGCTGCGTGGTCTGATCCTCGATGACCAAATTCCACGACGCGCCGACTCCCCGTTGACCCGTCTTGATAGCGAGCGGAGCTGCGCACACCTCAGAGCGAAGTGGTCCATTACCGGCACCGATCCGCAGGCCGCGACGCGTCGCCCAAACCGTGCCCCCGGCCTCTCTCTCCCCTTCGTCGCTTTACCCACTAATCTCACGCACATCGGCCCGCGCAAAAAACAAGCGGCCGCGCACAAATTGCACCTGAATCAGCCGCCACACCGGCTCTTTCAGCTCGGACGACGGGGGGATTCACGGCTTCTTTGCACCTTGCGGTGCAACCTGTGCGGGCCGCTCGAGGTTTTTGGTCAACCAGCCGTGCTGGCCATCGACGGTCGGCGCTCAGCGACTGTTCTGGGCATCCGCCGCGCGGCAGGCTGCCGCGGGCGTGATGCGTGGCGCAAGCACAGCACACCTACCCGGACCGGGATCGATAGGGTCTCGGGTAACGGGAACGGCCCGGGCCGGTATGCTGGGAATGTCGCTTATGAGTCGCCGCATGTCGATTTCCGAGCTAGCACTTCTTGCAGCTGCGTTTGACCTTCTTGGCCTTCTTGACCTTCTTCTTGGCCACCTTCTTCTTGGCGACCTTCTTCTTGGCCTTCTTCACCTTCTTCTTCGCGACCTTCTTCTTGGCCTTCTTCACCTTCTTGGTCGCCTTCTTTGCGGCCTTCTTGGTGGCCTTTTTCTTCGTGGCCTTCTTCTTGGCCATCTGTAGCCTCCTTAAACAGGAACACGGAATCCACTACGCCACGTTCGGCGTATCCACACGTTCGTCAAAGCGAACGCTTACACGCTTGCTCACCCCCGTCTCTTCCATCGTCACACCGTAAAGCATGTCCGCGTGCTGCATCGTCCGCTTGTTATGTGTCACGACCAGGAACTGTGAGTGCTCCACGAACTCCTGCACCACCGTATTGAAGCGTCCCACGTTCGACTCATCAAGGGCTGCATCGACCTCATCTAAAATAGCAAAGGGCGACGGCTTGCTCTTGAAGACGGCCAACAACAGCGCCACCGCCGCCATCGTCTTCTCGCCGCCCGATAGCAGCGACAACGTTTGTGGCTCTTTTCCCGGGGGCCGCGCTATGATTTCAATCCCGCATTCCAACGGGTCTTCCGGATCTTCCAGAATAATATCGGCTTTGCCACCGCCGAAGAGTTTACGAAACAGATCCTGAAAGTGCGCGCGAATTTCCTCGAAGCTCGCCGCGAAGCGCGTGCGCGACTCCTGATCCAGGTCCGCGATCAACGCCTCCAACTGCAAGATCGAATCGAGCAGATCCTGACGCTGCGTCTGCAACGACTCATAGCGCGGCGTCAACTCTTCCAGCTCACCGATCGCGTCCAGGTTCACGTTGCCCAGACGCGTGATCTTCTGCCGCAACGTCTCGATTTCTTCCTTTATTGCCGCCCAATCCTGCTCGGCGTGCTCGTAATCGTGATACAACGTCGCCAGATCGAGCGACAAATCCTCGTTCACGCGCGCCACCAGATTCTCGCGCCGCACCTCGATCTCACGCAACGCCGTATGCCGCTCGTGCCGCTTCTCCTCGAGCGCCTCGATGTTCGCCTGAATGCCCTGCCGCGCTTCGCGATCCTCGTCGATCGCAATGCGCAATGCTTGCCGCTGCTCACGCAGCCCATCGATCGCACCACGGCGTTGCCGCAAGAGTTCGCCGGTCTCGCGCTCGCGCTGCTCGGTCGCTTCGAGTTCGCTCCGCGCCAGCGCGATGGCCTCAATCGCCTCGCGGGCCTCGTTGGCCGCCGACTCGCGCTCCTGCCCCAGCGTTTGCAGACGTCCGTGCAGTTCACGCAGAGCCTCTTCGGCGGCGGCCCGGCGTTCCTTGCTGCGCCCCGCCTCGACCAGCGCTTGTGTCAATCCTTGCGATACCTCGGCCAGCGCGCCGTCAACCTCGCCGCGCTCCTGCTCCAGCACGCCGATGTGTGCCTCGTGCTCGCGTTGCTCCTGGTTCGCCGCCGCCTGCTCGCTCTC
>JAFGRR010000272.1 GCA_016935035.1 Phycisphaerae bacterium
AACGTTGCCGTCCAGCAGCAGTTGCGCGGTGGAATCGGCATCTTTGGTAATGGTAAACGTGTAGGCGCCACCGACGCTGAACGCGGTCAGGCGCTGCCATTCGACGGTGAAGTCGTCAGCGTCCAGGCGCGAATCGGGCGCTGCCGCGCCCCAGTCGAAGCTGAGGCCGCCGCCCGTCGTGTCGGCGTCGGCGCGGGTGAAGAGCGGCGCCACCGCGCCGCTGTTGCGATAGGCGCCGCTCCACAGGCCGGGCCACATTGTCGCGTCCACCGGCTGTAAACGCACCCCGGCGCTCAGCACGCCGGATTCGGTGAGCTGCGCTTCGGTCACGCTGCCGGCGAGCGTGTCCGTTTGTGTGATCAGCGTCACGCCCTTCGTGATGGAAATGACGTTGCCGTAGGCGACGACGCCGCCGGGGTCGGGTGTGTGCAGCGTCACGCGCGGCGCATCGTTGTCAACGTAGAGATGTAGAGTAAGGTAATCGGCCGAGGCGGTGACGTTGCCGGCGCCGTCGGCGGCGCGCAGCGTCACGGTGTAGTAGCCGGTCGGGTCGGCGATGACGGCGCCCTCGGCATCCAACGCGCTGAGTGCATAATCCAACGCCCACGTCGTGCCGGTGACGATGGCGGGTTGCCAGCCGCGCCCGTTCGGCTCGACGTTCACTTCCACCCGCAGAGCGGTGTTGTCGGGTGGATAAGTAAAGGTCACGCGCGGGTCGGCCACGCTGCCGCTCAGTGGGATGACATAGCGGCCAGCGGTGTTAGTCGCCACGCGCAGCGCGGTGTTGTCGGCCAGGACGCTGGTGAGCGCCGGCGGCGTGCTGTCGGCGATGACGATGAAAGCCGTCGTGCGGGCGTTGTCGGCCTTGTCGGTGGCGGTGATGACGACGGGGTAGGTCCCTTCAATCTCGGGCACGGTCAGACTGGCCAGCCACGTTTCCTTGCCCTGCACGCTCAAGGGCGCGCCGGCGAGGCTGGCCTCGACGCGGTCGATTCCCGAGGTCGCGTCGTTGACCACGCCGCCGATGATGGTAGTCTGTCCCCCTTTGTAATAGTCCGCGCCGCTTTCGGGCAAGCCACTGAACGACACCCACGCCGGTTGGTCGAATTCGACGGTGAAGGTGACGCCCCGGGTGAGCGTGGCCGCGCCCAGGTAGGGATAGGTCGCGCGCAGCGAGTAACGGTGCACGTAGTAGTTGCGCTCGGCGGGCGCTGCGGACCAGTCGGAGCGGGCCGTGAAGGCGCAATCGAAGGCGCTGCAGGCCAGCGCGGTGGCCGAGCCGTCAATGGACAATCCGCCATACGTATGTGAACCGAGCGCGCCGTAGAGCGTACCGTCGCTATTAACGGCGCGGAAGTTGGCGGTCGAGAGGCCACCCGATTGTGTGATCCAGGCGACCTGCCAGACGTCCATGCGTGGGTCGTAGGCCACTTTCGGGTTGAACGTGGCCGCCGAGCCGCTGCCGAGGAGGGCCGTGGTTGCAGCGGAGAGGCCCGCTTGCGTCCCGGCGAGCCGGGCGCCCCACACGTTGGTTCCGGTACGATACACGATCAGCGCGGCATCGCCGGCCGGCGCGTAGGCGATCTGCGGCGCGCGGGTGTCGTCGAGCGAGGCTGCCACCGCGACGCCCGCACCGAGGACGTTGGCGTCCGCATCCACTTGAACGGCGTACACATCGCGATTGGCGGGCGCGCTCTCTTTCTCCCACGCTACGGTGTAGCGATTGCCCGTCCACGCGACGCTGGGTTTGGCATCGGCGGCGGCCGCATTGGGCGCGGCGGCGTCGAGCGCCGTAGTCGTCGAGCCGAGCGCGACCACCGGCGCAAATCCGCCCATCACGCTGACGGCGAGCGAGCGGGCGTACACACCGCCGCCGCAGCGCCACGTGAGCATAAAGTCGTGACCGTCGCTGGCCGCGGCCGGTTCGGTTTCATCGCAGGTGGGGTCGTCGGCCACGGTGAAGTAGTCGTTGTAACTCTGGCCATTGAAGGCCAGCACTTGCCCACGCAGCGCGTACGAGGGCGCACCGGCGTCAGTCTTCTCCGACCACAACGTGAGGCAGTAAGCTTCGTTGGGCGCGCACACCACGACCGGCGGCGTGGCCAGCAGGGCCGAGTCGGTGTATGCGGAGAGCGTGGAACCCAGCGCGAAAGCCGACGCGCCGACGCGGTAGTAATCGACCGGGTTTGCGGGCAGGCCCGTGCGCAGCGCCGCGACCACAAACGGATCGTCCCAATTGTTGGGCGCGGCGATGGCCGCGTGCAGCGGGTTGTACCCCGCATCCGGCGTCCACGTCACGTCCGCTACATCGACCCAGTTCAGTATAGCGCTGCTGCTCGGTTCGTAGAAGTTGGCGATGGCCGTGGTGGCGATGCCCGATGTGCGGTTCATGCCGGACGTCCAGCGCACCTGACCCTGCGCCTGAAACTGCACGGTGGCGTCGCGGGTCAGCCCGGCGAACTCGTTGACCAGAGGCGTCAAGAAGATACTGTCGCTGCCGAGGTTGAGCAGATCGTTCTCCACTGTGCCCGCAAAGTTCAGCGGGTGCGAGATGGGCGTCGTATTGCCCACGTTGATCGTGTACGTGAAGGCCTGCCCGCCGCCGAGGAAACCGTCGTCGTCGCTAATGGACACCCCCAGCGTCGCGTACACCGGATCAGGGCGGCGCGGGTGGAAGGGGTAGACGAGCGGGTCGAGCTGATATAGGTCGCGTTCCAGTTGGTCGTTATTGCCGTCGCCGTCGGTATCGGGATTGGTCGGATCGGACGTCACGATGGTTTGTAACGTACCGTCGGCGCTGTAGGCCCACAACCAGCCATCCAGTTCTTCCTTGTCGGTCAAGCCATCCCGGTCTGTGTCGGCGGATGCCGGGTTCGTGCCACGCCACAACTCTTCGGCGTCGCTCAGTCCATCTTCGTCGGTATCATGGCCCGTGAGCGGGTTATCGAAGAGCATCCCCTTGCCCTGCGCGCGCTGCGCCATCTCCACGCCGTCGGACACGCCGTCGCCGTCCATGTCCCACTGCATATCATCGGGATCGAGGCCGCCGTACTCGCGGGCGATCAGGCCGTCGTTGTCGTAGTCCTTTTGCGTGAAGCCGCTGCTGCGCAGGAAGGTGTACAGGCCGTCGAGCGTGGCCGGGAAGACATCCAGCACCAGCAGTTCCGCGTCTATCGGCGGATTGACGTAGCCGTCAAGCGAGCGCGGCTTGCAGGTGGAGACGCTGCGTTCGCCCCAACACTCGGCGGCGGGCAGCGCGTAGGTCACGTTGACCAGGCCCTTCACCGGCATATTGCGGCCCGCGTGCAACGTAATCGGGGCGGAGGTAAGCGTTTCCTCGGCTTCGCCCTGATACAGGTCGATCACAATCGCGTCCTGGCCCGCGCTGAACTCGCGCGGCACGTAAGCGGTGATCGTATCGTAGACGTTGGTCGTCCACTGCCACACCATATCGCCGGCTGCGGCCAGGGTAGGCGAATAGTTGAGGCCGTAGCGGACGGTGGCGTGCTGCAACCGCCACGGCGTGAAGAGTTCGCCGGCGTGATAGGCCTGCCGCGCCATATCGCTGGGTGAACCGCTCAAATCTTGCAGCAAGCGCGTGTAGAATGTGGCGCGCACGCGAACTTGCGCGCCTTCGACCAACCCATGCGCGGCGTTTTCGTGCAGCAACTCGACGTGACGGACCACGCCGATGTCGCTCATTTGCAGGTTCACCGTGGGCGTCACCCCGAAGAAGTTGCCGCTGATGACCTGCGCCGCATAGCCGGACAGGGTGAAGCACGCGCTGTCTACGCCAAAACTGTTGCACAACAAGCCGAGCATCGCATCAATGGCCTTGATGATGCCCACCAACAGCGAGCCGACCAGGGTCAACGACAAGGCGAAAAACAAAATCGCCAGAATGGTTTGGGCGATGGCGTTCGCCACGAATTGACTCGTCGCAATCGTATCCGGCTCCAATTGCCCGGACAGAGCGGCATAGACGAACGTGCCCCAGATGATGCCGATCTCAATCACCAGGCCGATCAGTTCGCCGACCGCCCCCATACGCACGCTGTCGGACAGGCTGGTCAGACACTTGGTCAACGGCTCAAGGCTGCCGTTGCCTGCCCATAACATGGCGCCAAGACTTTTAACGATCTTGAGATGATTTTTCAGCGCCATACCGATCACCACGGGGGTATAGGCCGTTTCGCCGACCTGCGTGATGACCTTGGCGGCGTCCGATTTGAACTGCGAGGCAATGGCGTATGTGATGATCGAGAGGCCGATGCCGATGCCGATGATCACCGCCGCGCCGATCACGGCCCCGCGTTTCGCCATGTTCAACGCGTTTGCTTCGGATTGAAAGATCGTCTTGATTGTACCACCGACGATCGGCAGCGAACCGACCGATTCGAGGGAGAGTTGTCCCAGATATTTCATCGTTCTCTCCGGCGCAATGCCCTGCTCCAACAAGCCGATGGCTTTGCTAAGCAAGAATTTGGTTCCGGTGCGGGTCAGGGAGACCAACTTAAAGACAAACGGCGTTTTAGGGTTAACAAACGATACCGGTAGTTTGACGTTGTTGACTTGGACAACGCGGCTTACACCCTGAGCGATAGCCAGATAGTAAAGACGCACGTAGTTCAGTTCGCCCTCCGCGACGAACGGATCCGGTTCGTCGCTAAAGTCGGCGGCATAGCGCGCGCCCAACACGTCCCAGTAGTCGGAGAGCCGCATCGCCTGCCACGCGCCGCCGATGTACGCGTAGGGCGTCCACGTCACGCCCGCTTGTTCGATCAACGCCTGCCCGTTGAGATTGAGGCTCAGGGTGTTGTCCGTCCAGATGGCCTGCGTGTTGGCGGGGTTCAGGGCCGCATCGAGATTCACGCTGCGGCTGCGCTGCGTCGTCAACGTCATCAAGGTGGGGTGGGGGCTGGTCGCGCCGCTGCCAAACGCATCCGCCAAAATCGCCGGGTTCTGCACCGCGACCATGTCGACCAGCGCTTCATCGGTGTGTGCATACGTGAACGTCCTGACCGATAAAACGTTGGGCAGATTCCAGCGTTCTTCGTCGGATACGCCGCTATTCGTTGCGTGATCGAAGCGGCGTTGGATTTCACTCAACGTGAAGTCGGGGACGCCGTCGCCCTGGCACTCCTCATTAACCACGGTGTCGCAGTCGGCAGCGGCGAGGAACGTCTGCTCCAGCCCATCCGACAGAAACA
>JAFGRR010000273.1 GCA_016935035.1 Phycisphaerae bacterium
CAACTACATGGCTGCACGGCTCAAGGACCACTTCACGCTGCCCTATCCGCCGCCGTACGGGCATGAGTTCATCCTGCTACCCGAGTTGAACGAGTACGGTGTCACCGAGCTGGACGTATCGAAGCGGCTGATCGACTATGGTTTTCATCCGCCGACCATGAGCTGGCCGGTGCACCACTGCCTGATGATCGAGCCGACGGAGACCGAGTCGCGCCAAACGCTGGACGAATTCGCCGACACGCTGATCCAGATCAAACGCGAGGCCCTGGAAGACACGGACAAGGTCAAGCAGGCCCCGCACAATGCCTATGTTCGGCGGTTGGACGAGGTGGCGGCGGCCCGCAAACCGAAGCTACGCTGGAAACCCGAGACGTAGGGCCGATGTGATTTCGGCGACTATCCTGTGTGCCACGGCTCTGTGAGCCGTGCATTTGCCGGCAGGGTAGCACAGGTCGCATGGAATGCCGCAGCCGTCTTGCACGGTGGCACAAGTATCTCGTAGCGTGGCACAGGCGTCTCGCCTGTGGCCATGGGAGTGCCGACACTCGATCCGAGCCGCGACCGTAAGGAAGCGGTTGCGTCGGCAACCGAATGGCTTCTGTAGCAACCGCTTCCTTACGGACGCGGCTCGGTCCTATCTTGCGACGACGAAAAGACGTCAGGCACGGAGGCCTGACGCTAAATGTTCCACGTAATCGGATTGGCCCAGTGTGACACGCCGACAGCGACAAGCCAATCTGCTTGCCATCATGGTCGGTCTGTTAGCGACGGCACTGGTGGTGACGCTGTATGGCGTTGGCAGGCTCGACTGGCTTGAGCTGCGCACGCTCGATTACCGGTTTCGCCACGCCAACTCGATCAAGCAGTCCGACGACATTGTCTGCATCGACATTGATGACGGCACCCTGGAACTGGTGCGGCGCTGGCCGTGGCCGCGCTATGAGCAGACGCCGCTGATTCAGGTGCCGGCGGAATTGGGGGCCAAGGCGATCCTGGTTGATTTGACGTGGTCGGAATCCGAGGCGGTCGCGGTTGATCCGCCGGAGAACGTCGATGTCACTGCCGACGTCTTTGATCTGACAGTCGATCAGGTGAACGTGCGGTTGTCGGACTACGAGCTGCGCTGCGGGATTGCCGAGGCGGGGAACGTCTACCTGGGGTTTCTGTTCAACCAGTTCGATGTCGCCTTTGATCCGGGATTCTTCGGGGCGCACAGCGTCGTCAGTGCGCTGCGTGACGGCCACGAGGATGCCGCGCGCGAGATGGCACGCGCCATCGACGGGCGGCGACACGCCCGACTGGCGGAGTTGGCACGCTGGAAAGACGAAGTGCCGCAACTGTTGCCGGCGCTGGACTTGGCACGCGTGGTACTGGAAATCGAGAAGGACTACGGCGTCGACGCTGCCGATCTCGCGCGGCTGACCGGTCTGCCGAGGGAACAGATCACGCAGCACATTGGCGATTGCCGACTGGCGGTGCTGCGTGAGTTCGTCCGCGTCGCGTTTGCCGATCAGCCGGCGTTGCGTGAGCTCCCGGTCAGCGAGTTGTTCGAGACGCTCTACACGACGATCTCCGAACGCGACGCGGCCGGCGATACGGCGCTGAAGGCCGAGCTGGCCCAGGCCCTGCGCGACGTGCTCGGCTACGAGGCGACCGTCCGCACACGAATCGGTACCACGGAGACGCTGGGGCCGGGCGCCGTCGCCGCCGATCGCATCTATCCGGTCTATTACCTGCATGCCCAGGTCGCCAAGCGCTGCGGCTCAACCGTATTTGAGCCCGACCTCGAAGATGGCGTGACACGGCATCTGCCGCTGCTAATCCAACACGGCCAGCACATCATGCCGCAGCTTGCCTTTGGGCTGGCGTGTGACGAGATGGGGGTGACGCCGCGCATTGCGTCGGTGGCAGGCGACGGGCGGGCCCGCGAGTTGCTGCTCAGTGACTTGCGCATACAGCTTGATGAACACGGGGGGGCGTTGATTCCCTGGTTGCCGCAGCGCGACTGGACCGAGCAATTCACGGCGAAATTGCCCGATCCGAATGATCCGGATGGCGCCGAGCGGCGCTCGCGCATACCGGCTGACGCGCTATGGGAGATCTACGCGGCGCGGGCGCGCATCCGCGACAATGCCGCGTTGGCACGCCAGCGGCGCTATCAATTGTTCACCGGCGGCTTGTTCGCCGAGGGTGCGCAATACGCCGGCGCGTGCGAGCAGCTTGAAGCACTGCGCCGCGCGGAACGCGCGGCGGTGCTACAGCAACAGGACGAGGCCGCCGTCCGCTGCCGGCAGCAAATTGACGCCGGAGAACGTGAACTGGCCGAGTTTGAGCAGCAACTTGTGGCGTCGATAAAGGATGACGATTGGACGGCCGCGCAGGTGGCCGCCGAGCTTCAAGACATCGCCTCGATCGACGCCCTAAACGGGAGAATCCAAAAGGACATCGGACGCACACTCGCACGATTGCGACCGGCGATCGAGGGCAAGATCTGTATCGTCGGCTATACCGCGTCGGCGTTGGCTGACATGACACCGATCCCGACGCATCCGCGGGCGCCCGGCGTGTTGGCGCATGCGAACTTGCTCAATGGCCTGTTGACGGGGCGCACCGTGTCGTGGGCGCCGCTGTGGCTGAACGTGCTCATTGCGATCGCCCTTGGACTATTGGCGACGCTCGTGACCGTGGCGCTGCGGCCGCGCGAGGGGTTGCTCGTTGTGTTGCTGCTGGCGGTCGTGTACGTGCTGCTGGCCGGGGGGATGGCGTTCTACTTCTGGACGTATTGGATTGCGCTGGTGCCGGCGGTTGGGTCGGCCGTGCTTAGCAGCATCGCCATCGCGTTCTATCGTTACGTGTTCGTGGATCGCGAGCGGCGACAACTGGCAACGGCTCTCGGCCAGTATACGTCGAAGGAAATCGCCCGGCAGGTCGCCGAGAACGCCGACCTCTGCCGTCGGGCGGAGATGCGCAACGTCACGACGATGTTCACCGATCTCAAGGGCTTCACGACGATTTCCGAGCGCATCGGGGCCGAGCGGACGCAACGCGTGCTGAATATCTGCCTGGGGCGCTTCACGGACGTCATGTTGCGGCACGAGGCGATGGTCAACAAGTTCCTGGGCGACGGCGTGTTCGCGTTCTGGAATCCGGTCATTCTGCCGCAGGAAGATCACGCGATTCGCGCCGCCGAGACGGCGATCGACCTGCAAACCGCGCTCAATGAGCTTCAGGCCGAACAGCGCAGCGCCGGTGGCGACCGCGTGTTCGACGATTTGGTAATGCGCGTCGGCGTGGCGACGGGAAATGCGGTCGTCGGTCCCTGCGGCTCAGAGCAGAAATTCGACTACACCTGCATCGGCGATTCCGTAAACGTCGCAGCCCGACTCGAATCAGCCAACAAATTTTACGGCACGCGCATCATCGTCAACTCCGACATGCGCGAGGCCTTCGGCGACCGCTTCCGCTGCCGGACGCTCGGCGGCGTGCAGGTCAAGGGCAAGCGGCAGGGTGTCGCGATCTTCGAGTTGCTCGGGCGGGCCGGCGCGGTGCCGGACGAGGTGCTGGCGCACGCCGACCTGTTCGCCCGCGCTGTCGAACTCTTTCAGGCACGCGAATGGCGTGAGGCCGCACCGATCTTCGGCGAGTGCATCCAGCAGCGCCCGGATGATCTGGCCGCGATGCGTTACGCCGAGCTATGCGCCCTCTACGTCAACAATCCGCCCGACGAAGACTGGAACGGCGCGATTGAGTTGACGGAGAAATAGGGGCTTTGCCGAAATGAAGTAGCGTCAGGCGTGAGGGCCTGACGCTACCGTGAAGATCGAGGAGAAGACGTCAGGTACGGAGGCCTGACGCTACATGCCCTGCGTTCCGGTTTACTTGTCGCCGTCGTCGCTCTTGGTCTCGGTGGCCGGAGCGTCGGCCGGGGCGTCTTCCTTCGTCTCGGGAGCGGCACTGTCGGTTGCATCGCCGCCCTCTTTCTCCTCGGCCTTGCGCTGCTCGTACTGCTCGCGCGCGAGTTGGGTGGCCTTCACGACCTGCTTACCGGGGAGGACGACCATGATGTCGCGCGGGTTGAGCGGGCGGCCCATGAGGCGGACGGCGTCGAGGTCGGGAACCTGAATCACGGTGACGCCAACCAATTCGCCATCGGCCGTGAAGAACGGCAGACCGGGCTCACTAATCTGATCGACCGCGGGGACGTAGAAGAGGTCGCGCGGCTTGGTGTAGTGGCCACCGACGCGGGTTTCGGCCAGGATCGGCACGCGGCCGAAGAACTGATCCGCCAGACGCATCGCGATCAGGCTCTGGCCAACGGTCGGATCGACGCTCTTCTCGAAGTCCAGGAAGGCCACGGAGCCAGGCAGAGGCGCGGTAATCTGCACCCATGCCAGATCGCGCTCGCTGTCGCGCGAGACCAGCTCGGCGGCCAGGCCCTCGGTGTCCTCGCCAATCAGCACCTTGAGATCGGCGGGCGTGGCCGACTCGCGGCCCCACGGGTTTCCGCCAAGCTGCGTGTTGGCGCAGAGCACCAGGCCCTTCGGACCGATCAACATACCGGTCGCCTCGGTCTCCTTCTGCTTCTCGCCGCTCGGGCTGGTCGGCACAAACTTGACGGTGACCAGGGCGGCCGCGTGACGCTCGATCAGGCTGGTGTAATTCCCGGCATCATCGGCGGCCAGCGTGGCGCTGGCGGCGACCAGCATGAAGGCGACTGCGATGCAAACGTACGATTTCCGCGTGACTGCCATTAGCACTACTCCTTTTCGTCGGCGTTCGATGCGCCGGTCTCGCTGTCCTTAAGTGGCTTCCAGTCAGGTTCGACGAACAGGAAGCTGGTATCCACGCCGCGCAACACCACGAACACGACACGTTCGGGTTGCTCCGCGACGATTTTCTCCATGGCCTTGCGATACGACTTCAGTCCCGTGACCTCATAGCCGTTTATACGCTGTATCAGGTCGCCCGGTGACAAGCCGCCCCGGCTGGCCCATCCGCCGCCCTCGACGTCCTCAACCAACATGCCGTCCACGTCCGGCTCCCAACGCCGGGCATCGCGGTCGAAGAAGGTGACCTCACGCACGGTGAGATCGAAGTCGCGGTTGCGGTCGCGGCGGGCTTCGGCAGTGTCGATGCGGGTACGTTCGAGCGGGACCTCGATCTCGGTCTCGGCCCCGTCGCGGATGACCGTCAGCTTCGCCGTGTTGCCGATGTCCAGCCGGCGCACGGAACGGGCGAACAAGCCGATGTCCTGGACGGCGTTCGGCTGGATGACCTCGCCGTTGAGTTTGACGATGACGTCACCGACTTGCAGGTCCGTCTCGGCTGCGGTTGTGTACGGGTAGACGCGTGTGATGCGATAGCCGCGCTGGCCGGCGAGGCCGAGCTTGTCGGCCAGGTTCTGGAGCACGGGCTGTGTTGCCACGCCGATCCAGGCCTTGGGCAGCTCGCGCGGCGGGTCCTCGTCCTTGTCGGGCTTTGGCTTGACGAGTGTGACTTGGCTTTCGCCGTTGCGATCAAACTCGACGAGCATGAAGTCAGGCAACGGGTCGAGGTCCATGATGGCGCCGTAACGGTCGATGAATTCACCCAGGTCGGCGATGGGTTGACCGTCGATCGCGCGGATGACGTCGCCGCGCCGCAACGCCGGCTCGGCCAGCTCAGCCGAACCGCCAGAGCGCGTGCCCGAGACGAGCACGCCGGCGGTTGAATCGAGGCGTCGGTCGCGGGCCATCTTCTCAGTGATGGCCATGGCAGTCAGGCCCCAGGCGCGAAAGACGTTTTCGTCGCCGACATCCTTCTTGAGTTTTTCGGTTGTGATCACCGCCTCGCCCGCGACACCATCACGCTCGTACTCGTACTTGACGGTCGAACCGACGGGCAGGCTGGCAATCCGCTTGATGAGCGGTGGGATTTCCTCGACGAAGCGAACGGTGACGAGCTCGCCGTCGATTTTCAGGATGACGTCTCCGGCTTTGATACCGGCCTTGTCCGACGGTCCACCGCCCACGACGGAGTTGACGAGCACACCGCGTTCGAGCCCGGTGTCTTTGATGGATCGCACGCTCATGCCGATGTAGCTGCGTTCGACCTCGCCGTGCTCGATGAGGGCGGCGGTGACCTCGCGA
>JAFGRR010000274.1 GCA_016935035.1 Phycisphaerae bacterium
CCGCAATCTACTTCCACCTCGGCGGATTACAGCTCTACCCCGCCACCCCATGACCCACGGACTTCCCGGAAGCGCCCAATAGAAGACGAACGACATCGCGCAACCGGGGCGCGTGGATCTGCGGTATGCCGTCGCGCCGACTCCAGATGCGATCCCAATCATCAAGTCCCGCAGGCATGATCGTGAATTGCGGAAGATCCATGATGGCGCCTGGCCCGTACGTGTATAGAAGGGACGACGGTCGCCCAGACCCGACCTTTGCAAAGTTTCGCTTGGTGCCTTCCTCTTCTTGCTGCTCAGCATCCCCAATGGGATCGAGTACGTTCGTCTCGTTGTGGAGGAGAGTGGCGTCTGCACTCACGAGGAGGCCTCCTCAGCTTGTGGCATCTGCCATTGGGGCGAGCCTGGCGGTTCGTCTATGAACAGACGTTCCTTGACGGGGCTCACCAAGAGATTGATCTCTCCTTGGACCTCGCGCATGGAATTGGCCACGATAAAAGGTGGTGTGTCCTTGCCGTCGGGGAACGCCCGCGCGTTCTCGGCGCTGATGATGAGAGGTCCGAACTTCGCCTCGTCGGTAACGCGTTCGTAGACAAGGGCAAGGCTCTTACCCGCTAGGTGTTGCCTGCGTTTGACCCACTGGCCCAACCTATTGAGTAACCGTTGCCGTGCGCGGTCAGACGATCCTTCGTCGGACGCTCGCTTCACCCTGGCCACCAGAGCGTCGATGGTTGCGAGGACGGCGTCGTGTTCGGTCTCAATCCGACCTGCGCCGTGTTCGGGTGACAGCCCAGAAGGCTTGCTGGCCTCCAGCACTCGCGCCACGCTCACAAGGACGCCGTCGAGCCCGCGCTCCAGTGATGTCAACGAGAACGGTGTCACCGAGAGCGCCTCTACTTGCGCGTAGAAGGTCTCGTGGTAATGGCGGAATTGCTCGAAATGGGCAAGGTCACGCGGACGCGCCCAGTTGCCGAGGCTGACAACTAGTCCGGGTCGCTTGGGATCTCGACCCACTCGTGAAGACGCCTGGATATATTCAGCGGTGTTCTTCGGCTGCCCCACAACCATCATCAGTCCGAGACGGGTCACGTCTACCCCGACTTGAAGCATCGATGTCGCGAGGATCGCGTCGAATGGATTGACCTCGCGGTTCGGTGTGCGCTTGCCGGCTTCCCGCCATGCTCGCATGGTGTCTTTGCCTCGCGCCGAGTCGAACTCAGCGCTGAAGGGCACTGCAAGCCGGTCGAGCGTGGCGGTGATATCCGCGCTCGACACCCGTCCCGTGAGCTCGTCGGTGTTGAGCGATCCGTAGTTGGTTCCTGTCCGTCGGGGCAGGAGCGACCAAGGTCGGCGCTTCGCAAGTGCCGTCTGAATGTCGTCGGCCATGTACCGGGCCATGCCTGCCAACTCGCGAGTCGCGTTGAAGTAGCCGACAAAGGTCATGTAGGGGTCTGCGACGTCACCACAGCGGTCGAGCAGCAGCTGTCCGGCAGCCATAAGGACCTCCGCGACGCGAATCTCCGCCGATGTCAACCGAACCCCGGTGGTACTGATACCGACATAGCGGCGCCCCGGCGTATGTTCCGTCACCGGTCGCTCTTTCGAAAAGAACGTTCTGCCCACATCGAGAACCTGTGGAGGAAAGACGGCGACATCTCGCCCGTAGAGCGCCCGCACTTGATCCGGCGCATTCCGCACGGTGGCTGTCGAAGCGACGATCAGCGGCCGAACTTGACTTCCATCCGAGGTGGCCCACGACGACATTACGTCGATAGCCACCTCGAAGAGTCCCACCGTCGTGCCGAGCGCCCCGGCAATGAGGTGCAACTCATCCTGGATGATCAGATCCGGTGGACGCAGCCGGCCCGCAGGGTGAACGGCTGCTGCCGGAAGCCCATCCTTGGCCGGGTGCTTGCTGCCGTCCTTGATATCGCAGTGCCGGTAGTCGGGATGAACGTAACCATGGCGATCACATCGCTTCGACACGTACCCAAACAACGACGCCGCTTCGCCTTCACGCGCAAGCCGCGCGAACTTGTCGACCGTCGCAATAACGAACGCCGGCGCAAGCCGGTAAATTTCCTCGTCGACCGTGAGAATCGGCAGCCCGTCGAACGCTGCGCCGCCCTCCGCAAAAGGGCACTCGCCGAACTCTTCTCCGCAGTAGACGTGCACTCGGCGAACCGCCTTGATCGCACGCACCTGCGCGGCATCGATCTTGGTTCCACACCACGGGCACCGTTGGACTTGTAAGACCGTGAGTCGATATGCACGCCCCTCGTTGACCTTGGTCAGTTGGATCTCAGCTTCTTCGTATCGCTTGGGGCTTACGTCGGTTCCGACCCAGAGCCCGATGCGGAACGGTTCGGTTCCCCAGGTCGAAGGATCTTCCCGCCGTGCCATCTCGGCCGCACACACAAGTGCAGTGGCACGTTGGAACTGCTGCGCTGTCAGCAATCGAAGTGTGTACCTCATCAACACGGCGACACCAGACAGGCCGTTGAGATCACCCCCATTGGTGGCCACGACTCCTTGCCTACGCCGGATGGCGAAAGTAAATGCCGCGAGACCCAAGTACGCTTCCGTCTTGCCGCCGCCGGTGGGAAAGAACAGAAGCTGCGCCTTGGCAAGCTCGCCCGATCGCTTCACTGCAGTTGGATCAGTGAGCAACGGCAGTTGCATAAGGATGAACGCGAGCTGGAACGTGCGCCAAGAATGCGCGTTCGCCCCCCGCTCCTCAAGGATCTGTTCTCGAGCCTGAACTATCGTGAGTTGGGGTTCCTTAGCGCGCTTTTCAGCTATCTGAGTGTGGATGCGCTGGTCGGCCATCACTCGATTCATAAACTGAAAGCAGCGCAAAGCTTCGTCGTCGCTCAGTAGGTGGTCCAGGCCGGCAGCGAGTTGACTCTGGACCTTGCGGGCCTCACTCACAAGCTCCGCGGCATCCTCTTGGAGATGGGCTGGGAGGCCGCCAGCACGTTCCCCCTCGTCGTCTAGCCATTTGGCGTAACCATCGATGATCGGGCGCAGGCCGGCTTTCAGTTCGTCCACGCCTGCCGTGGCCAACACGGTCATGTCCAGTGTTGCCGCGTCGATCTCCTCGGCAGTCGTCTGCGGCGTCTCGGACACAGGCAGCCAGGTTGTCCACACCTTAGTTGCGCGACGAGTGCCAGGCTTGGTGTGCCAATCAACCGAACACGTCCGGCCGATAGCGAACTCAAGCCGGTCTCGGTACTGAAGATTCAGACGACGCAGCTCGTCATCACGTTCGAAGCGGGTGTCCTCCATTACGTCTTTCACCGGGAGGAAGGCTTCACCCTCAGCTTCCACGTAGAGCTTGGTTTGATACAGCCACGCATTGACCGGGATCCTGCGGGGAGTCTCACGATCGTTGCACAACGCGACATCAACGAGAAGACGATTCCGCTCGGTATCGGCGTAATGGTCAATCTGGAGGACGACATCATCAATCAGCGGGATCGTCATGGTCGCATCGGACGGCAAATCGGCAACTGTCACTGTGACGGGAATGTCGATTGGCGTGCGCTGGTAGCGGCGAATCCGGGATTCATCGTCATCGCCTTCTGACTTGATCGGGTTGTACACGCCCCAAGACGCCACGATTTTGAACGACGTTAGATCGTCTGGGATCTGAAATCGAAGACCCATAGATGCGGGCACCATGAGGCCGCGCTTCTGCGGCTCATCATCGGCGTCGTCTTCATCCGGCACTGCTGTGGTGTCGTCGACGGCCGTGACCGGCACCCCGCGACTCTCCAGGGCATCGATCGCATCGCCAAAATCGTCTGATGCTTCCGCCACATCGGTTTCGCTCGGGTCCGAGGTCCCCGCAGTTAACTTGACCGGTGCGGTCTTTCCGACCAAGTATGCGGCATCTGGTGCGCCCTCAAGGATCTCGTCGGGACCGCCTGCGGGTCCGAGCAATTCACGCTCGAGGATGTCAGTAAGGTTCTGTCTGACGGTCCACGATCGTTCGTCGGGTTCGTTGACGAGTTTGTACTCGCGACGCGCGTTACTTGTCCTTTCGGGCGTTCCTTCTGTAGTCGACGTCACTCGTCCCCCTCAGGTTTGCCTTCATCGGGCGTGGGCGCTTCGCCTTGTGCGGCTGCGCGTTTGTGGTTTTCTTCGAGGAGCCGGTCGAGGATTTCTATGCGCGCGGCAGGACTGATGGTCCAGCGCTGCATTTGCCGGTAGGTGTGGAAGCCGTGATCGAGTAGGACGTCTCCCCAGCCGTAGGCGTCTATCACGGCTTCGTCGAGTTCGACATGAATCGCCCGGAGGCGCGCGACATCAGCGTCGGCTTCGTCTGTTGTATCTGGATCGTTGACAAGGTTGTATAGCTTCGTTAGTCCGAGTTGACGTCGCAGCATGATTTCGCGCCGGTCAGCGTCCAATATCGCGCCAATGTCGTTCAGACTCCTCGTGGGTTGGGGGCGCGGGAACGTTTCGAAAACATCCGAGGGTGTGTAACGCGGATCAGTTCGCATTCCTGAGCCGTTTTGGATCGCCCACATTTGGTGCATGCTCGAGGACAATACGGCCTGGTCTGCAAAAGAGTTTGATGCGAACACATCAACGGTGTTGCTGAAGACTTGGCGGGTGGAGGTACGTATCGGCATCACGGTCTTGCTCGTAACTGCGATCACAAGGACATCCTCTAGGCGGATAATCGCCTTCCGCAACGTGGGACGCATTCTCTCGTACTGCCACCAAAATTCCCGGAGGCCCCTTTTTGATTTGCATCGTGTTGGCCTGACGGCTTCTTCGACTCTCTGAAAAGGAATTACGTACCTGGCCGACGCTTCTTCTGTTCGATCGTAGAAGTCGATGATCCAGCGCGATGCAGCGCAGTTCGGTTGTGAATTTAGGTCATCCCCGTTGAGGTATGGGAATAGAACTTCCGTGTTCAGAGGATCTACCTCGATCCAGCTGGCAGCCTCGTCAGGCTCGAGAATGAAGCCGGTGCCACCCGGCTTGCATCCTTCGAATGCGACGCCCGAATTCTCGTGTAGTTTCTCTGGGCGTCCACCAGTTCGACCCTCTGGTTCGAGTAGCGTTGAGATCCTCTCCACCACAACGCCATCGGAGACGCGCTGTGCTGACTTCCCTAACTGTGCGGGTGTTCCCCAGATTGCGGCGTATTCGAGGTTGGCACTGGCGGCGGGCCATTTTCGGCTTTGGATGGCGCGGGTGATGGTGAAGCCATTGGAGACCATTTGGTCGAGGCCGACTTCGCGGGCGTCGCCTTGGGCGACGGTGTTAGTGGCGATGAGCCCGAGAGCGCCTATAGGGTTGATGAGCCGCATCGCGCGGAGGAGGAAGTAGGCGACTAGATCGGCGTTGCCAGAGCGACGGGCGATTTGCGCTACCAGCCAGTCTCGGACGTTGGTGCCCATGGAGCCGGTGAGTTTGGATCCGGTGAGGAAGGGTGGGTTGCCGATGATGGCGTGGAATCCGCCGGTGGTGATGACGTCGGGGACGGCGAGGATCCAGTGCAGGGGTTTCCAGTGGGTGTAGTCGGTGTCGACGGTGGGGGTGAGGCCGGTGTCGATGATGGTGTTGAGCATGGTGAGGTCGGGTTCGTCGCCGTAGGCCTGCTCGATGGCGATGCGCAGGTTTTGGTAGGCCTCAGTAATGGGGCGGCCGGGTTTTCCGCCGAGGCGTAGGCCGGCGGCGATGATGCCGTCGGCGATGGTGGACAGTTGCGCGGTGAGGTTTTGGTAGTCGCGCCATTGTCGGCGTTTGGTGGCGACGGAGCGTTGGGGGTCGGCGTCGTTGACCTCGGAGGCGAGGTGTTCGCGGAGTTTCGTGGCTTCGTCGATGACTCCGTCGATGTCGAGGTCGAACAGGTCGTATTGGGTGGGAGCCTGGTCGGGGTTGATGTGGAGGGCTTTGAGTTGACGGATGTCGGTGAGCCCGAGCAGTGAGTTGCCGTGCAGTACTTTGTCATCGACGAAGGAGAACGGCAGCTTGGGATCCAACGAGACCAGCCAGAGCGACAGTTTGCACATCTCGACGGCCATGGCGTTGATGTCAGCACCGTAAAGGCAGTTGGCGACAACTTTGCGGATAGCGCTGACCTGTAGTTCGTGCGCGGGTCCCGATGCGACGCCTTCGCGATGCCAGGCTTCGATGAGTCGATCTGAGAGGTAGCGTGCTGCGGCGACGAGGAACGCGCCTGAGCCGCAGGCGATGTCGGCGACTTTGAGGTCGAGGATCTTGTCCGAGGAGATGGCCTTCCAGCTGTCGCGCTCGGCGGTGTCATGAGGCCCCGGGTTGTAGACCAGAGGTTCGAGGGCATGTTCGACGACCTCTTCGGCCAGCGACCGGGGGGTGTAGTGGGCGCCCGCGGTGGCCCGCGACGGTGTTTCGATGACGACCAGTCCGCCGGGTTGCACGACCAAGGGCCGGTTACGCAGGTCGCGGCGGATTATGCCGATGAACGGGGCCAACCGATCACGAAGATCCGCATCAGTGGTGACCGCACGCAGCGCACGGTCGGTGTCCTCGACCGCCTCAGCGGCCCGAATCGCTTTGGCCAGTGCGGCTTTCGACGGTGGCTCGGCGGCGGGCTGGTCCTCTTTGACAGCGGTGAGGATGGCAGCGGCCAGAGTGTCGGGTGTGGCGGCGTCATCGGCCATGGTTTCGAGATCAGTCAGGGTGAGTTCGGGTTCGGCGCCGGCCTTGCCGATCAGGCCGATGGTGACGTCGTCGACATCGGCGCACGAGTAGCCGAGCAGGCCTTCGTAGATATAGCCGATCTGTTCCACATCGATGTCGCGGAACGAAATTCGTCGTGCCGGCTCACCTCGGAGTTGAGCCATCTGCACAGCGCGCAGTACTTCGAGCATGACCCGGTCATTGACGGGGACGGCCAGCGTTGATTGCGCGGTGCGGGCAGTCAGGAAACCGAACCGGGCCGGGTCGAATAGCGACCCGCCGTAGGAAGGCAGGCGCATGTCTTCGAACGTTGCGCCCTGGTAAAGGGCCAGCGAGGTGGCCAACAGCCGATGCCAGGTCAGTTGCGTGGCATCGAGGGCTTCGAATCCTTCATTGCGGGCACGCTTATCGAGAGCGTCGAGTTCGTCGCTGATGCCGTAACCCAAGGCAAACAAACGACTTTGAGGTAGTAGCCCACGTTCTTCGGCGAACAGCAGGAACACCACCCGCATCATGATCGTGACGGCCGCTTCATACACGTCGTGGCGGCGGTTGGGCAGTGGGTCGGGTTCACCCCGCTTGCGTGTTTCGAGTGCGGCTTCGGAGAATGCCTGCACCAACAGCTCCACAGCCCTACGGACCTGCACGCCGAGGGCTTCGGTGATCTCCTCGGCAGCGGCCACCGAAGCGGCGAAGATCTCGGTCAGTCGGTCCTCGGCCTTACCTCCGAGTAGCCGTTTGCGCGTGAGTAATTCGACGAATGCGCTTGTGGTGGCTTGCTCTTCGATCCAGGTCTGAGCATCGAACACACCAGAAGCCACCATGGTGTCCTTGCGGCCACTGACGATCGCCCACCACCGCCCATCGGTCACCACACCGATCGGCACCCCGCTGTGGCGTAGCATCTCTTCCACCCGGTCGATCGGACTGATGGCCCACCCGTCGTCCAGCCGGTCCCGCAGCGAATCCACCGGATCAACCACCA
>JAFGRR010000275.1 GCA_016935035.1 Phycisphaerae bacterium
CGCGTCCGAGCGATGCACGCCGACGGCATGGTCGGCGCGTGGGCCACGAGCCAGGCCAACTTCAGCGTCGGCCTGCCCGGCGACCTCAACTGCGATGGCGTGGCCGACATCTTCGACATCGATGCCTTCGTGCTGGCGATCACATCGCCGGCGGACTATGACGCCGAGTATCCCGCGTGCAGCCGAGCTTTGGCTGACTGCAACGGCGACGGCGCAGCGGATGTGTTTGATATCGGCGCGTTCGTGGACATCGTGACCGGCATCTAGTCGCCAGGGCCGGAGTTGGCGGAAGAACCGCCATGCGCGGTGTCCTCACGTCGCACAGTGGCGGGAGTCGCGTTAGTCGGGACGTTGCGAGCAAACGACAGAGCCAAGCCAGGTGTAGAGCACAAGGCCAATGACAAAGAGCGCCCCTGGCAGGCCGGCACGATTGGGGGAGAAGTGGATCATTGCCACCGCCGCTGCCCCACACGCGAACAGCAGGCCCGTATAAACAGACAACGCGATGCGCCACTTGCGGTCGCTTGTATTCAGCGTGCCGGCCAGCGGGAGAATCATGAGCAGAAACAGCCCGGCCGCCATGGCGGGGAGCAGCGCCCAGGTCGTCATCGCCGCCGGCGACGTCGCACACAGCCACCCCGCCGCCGCCGCAATGCCGAACAGGATCGAGAGTCCCAATGACACCCCCACGTAATTGCTGGCCCGGATTTCGTCCTTGGACAGAACGTGGCGTCCGAACTTGTCCAGCCTCAATAGCAGGTTCGCCAGAATCGGCCCGGTCCAGGTAATGAACACGAAGAGCAGATAGAGCACGATCACCGGTATCGCAATACACATCAGCGAGGGGTTGTGCTTGGCGGCTTGGCGCAGCAACTTGACGCCAAAGACTCCGCCGATGATTACGCCCCAGCGTGCGCCCTGGCTAAGCCGGCTCATCCACAGGAAGTACGCTAGCAGCAGGCGGAAGATCGGATTGCGGGCCCGCAGCGCGTTCAGCATCCCCACCCGCGCGAACTCGAGCTCGGGCTCAAGCCGCAGCGCCTCGCGGAAGTGGATGGCGGCCTGCTTCGGGTTGTTGGCGTGCAGCTCGGCCCAGCCCTGGTTGGCGTGCGTCATGGCGTCGTCGGGGTCGCGCTGCAACTGGCCCTTGATCGTGGCGGCGGCTTCCCGGTGCCGACCAAGCTGCGTCAGGGCCAGGGCTTTGAAGTTCTGACAGCCCGAATCCTCAGGGTCGATCTCCAACCCATGGTTAGCCGCGTCGAGCGCCTCGGTGTATTCCTCGCGCACGATGTGAATGTTCGCGAGCAGTGCCCAAGCCCAAGGTGCTTCATCGTCGAGACGCAGAGACTCCAGCACGGCGGCCTTGGACTTGAGGTATTCGTCCCGGATGAAGTGCACCAGCGCAAGAGCGAAGTGCGGATACGGCTCGTCCGGGCCATGGCCGACGGCCTCCTGCGCCGTGGCGAGAGCCTCATCCGGACGATCCTGATGCGCGATGCTGAGTGCCAGGAACCCCAGGGCGATGAAATCACCCGGCTCCTCGGCCAGTGCTTTGCGCAATTCCGCTTCGGCGGCATCGTAGCGGCTGCTCGAATACAGCATCCGGCCGCGTTCAACGTGTTTTTCCACTGGGCCTTACTCCCCTCACACTCACGTATTCAGATGACCGCGCGGTGACCGCGGCCTATTTCATCTTCAGGTACTTCAGCACATCGTCGTAGAGACCACCCTCATTCGCATACAGCGCATGATTGCGGGCGGATGAGAACCAGTCCTTGGTGGTGGGCCGCAGCTTCTTCACCGCCGCCAGCAGGTCGCGCGTGCAGAGCGGGTCCGGCACGCCCGAGCGGACGGCGGCGGTCAGCTTCGCCTCGATAGCCTGATCCACCACCAGGCGCAGATCCGCGCCCGAGAAACCGTCCGTGACCTTGACGATCTGGTCATACGCGATTTCAACCGCCGGCTTACCCTTCATCAGCAGACGCAGGATCTCGCCGCGGGCGCCGGCGTCCGGCGGCGGCACGAAGATGATGCGGTCAAAGCGGCCGGGCCGCCTGAAAGCCGCGTCAAGGTGCCACGGCGCGTTAGTGGCCGCCAGAATCAGCACGCCTTCGTTATTCGCGTCGAATCCATCGAGCTCGGCCAGGAACTGGTTGATGGCCTGCCGCGCCGCGCTCTGCCGGAAGTCGCTGCGCTTGGCGGCCAGCGCGTCCACTTCGTCAAAGAACAACACGCACGGCGTATGAGCCCGGGCCTGCTGAAAAACGGCGTGCAGCTTCTGTTCGCTCTGCCCGACCCACATGTCGAGCACGTCGTTGATGCCGATCGAGAGGAAGCCGGCGTTGACTTCGCCCGCCGTCGCGCGGGCCAGGTGCGTTTTGCCGCAGCCGGGCGGCCCATACATCAGAATGCCGCCGCCGATCTTCTTGCCATACGCCGCGTAGATCTCGGGATGCGATAGCGGATGGATGATCTTGAGGCGGATCTCCTCCTTCACGTCCTCCATGCCGCCGACGTCGGCGAAGTTGACGTCGGGACGCTCGATCTCGATGGTCGGCTCGTCGTCCTCTTCGGTGTGGCGTCCGCGAATGCGGCCCTCGACGACCTCCTGGTCCGGCTGGGCATTGATGCCAAGCGTTGCGGCGAGGCTTTCGTCGCCGGCGCCCGGGTCCAACTCTATCCCGCGGCGGTACTGCCGCACAGCCCGTTCGGCATCACCCAACGCCAGCAGCAACCTGGCGTGCAGAATGTACGCCGCGGGCGGCGTGTCGCGCAGCGACAGCAGTTCCTCAACGATCACCATCGCCACGCTCGGCTTGCCGCGGCTGTAGTGCGCTTGCGCCAGGCCAAGCTTGAGTGACGAATCTTCCGGCGACCGGCGCAATGCCTCCTGGTACTCGTCCGCCGCCTCCATTGCCCGACCGGCCCGTAACAACGACGCGGCCAGGTGAGCGCGCAGCGGCACGTTGTCCGGCGAAACCGCCAGGGCCGCCCGTAGAGCATCAATCGCATCAGGTGTTGATCCCATCAGCATGACAGCGTAAGGAATCCCGCCCCTACCGGTCAAGCGGCGTCGCGCTTACGCGCCTGGTGGCTGCCGGCGGGTCGTTTGCCCACCGTTACCGCCCCACTCGCTCTTCAGCAGCCCGAAGAGGTATTCATCGACCGGTCCATCCTCGCGCAGCACGGATTGCCGGATCGCGCCTTCGCGGATGAACCCGAGCGACTCGATCAGGTTGAGGCATGGCCGGTTGAATGCGAAGACCGCGCAGCCGACGCGATTCATGCCGATTTCGCCGAAGCAGAACTCGATCATACCGGTTAGCGCGTCGCGGCCGTACCCGTAGCCCCGGTCGGCCGGCTCCCCGATGCACAGAGCTAGCACGCACGACCGATTGCGCCGGTCGATGCGGGCGATCTGGGCCCAGCCGAGCAGCCGCCGCTGCGGCTTCAGATACACGCCGCAGTCGATTATGCGGCCGGACTCGAGGTCGATGTCGAGGGCCTCGCGCAGGCATTCCTCGGCCTCGGCGAGCATCTCGGGCTGCTCGCGCGGATGGCCGGTCAGCAGCGTGTTGGTTTCCGCGTCGTTCTCCCAGCGGTTCAGCAGCTCGACATTGGCCACTTGGTGCGCCGCCAGGGTCAAACGTTCGGTCTCGATTCGGAACATGTTAACTGCGTTCCCGCCGCTAGCGCCGACGAATTGCCACCCTATCAGTGAATGTGCGCACACGCGCCCGCGTCGCAAGCGTGCCCGGCGTGACCACATCAAAAGCGACAATTCGCCGACCGTTGCGCCGCAATTGTGTAGAAGCTATCCCAAAACCGAACCGAGCCGCGCCCGTAAGGGAGCGGTTCACTGAGAAACCGTTGGTTTTACGGCACAACCGCTCCCTCACGGTCGCGGCTCAGATCAGAATCGCGGTTTTGGGATAGGTTCTAACCTTGTCGCCAGGCGTGCGCGGCACGGTTGCGGCACTCGGCGCAGTGTTTGCGCTGTGGACAAAATCGGTCTGTCGGAGTCGCTGCCAGCGCTCTAACGTGGGCGACTCTCGGTGACTAGCCATGCAGAGGGACCATCAGGCGCACCGATAGAACCGTGGAACTGTAGACTGATGTGTTTTAGGAGGGTGCAGCACATGATCGTCGCTATTCAGCCGGACAATTACGTTGATGGTCCATCGTCACCGCGCTGGTCCGCTTTGCTCGAACAGCAGGGTTGCGAGGTCCGCTGGGTGGACGTGTATCGGCCGGACATTCTGGAGCAGGTGCGCGGCTGCGATGGGTTCATGTGGCGTTATGGGCAACGCGGCGGCATGGTGCAGATCGCCCGGCGGCTGATGCCCGTGCTGGAGCAATCGCTGGGCATGGTCGTCTATCCGGATGCGCGGACCGCGTGGCACTTCGACGATAAGGTCGCGCAGGCGTATCTGTTTCGGGCACTCGGCATTCCGACGCCGCTGACCTGGACGTGGTTCGACCGCGACGCCGCCCTTGAATGGGCCGGGCAGGCCGAATATCCGCTGGTGCTGAAGCTGTCGGCGGGTGCGAGTTCTGAGAACGTGCGGCTCGTGCGTAACGCGCGCGAGGCCGCCGTGTGGATCGACCGCCTCTTCGGTGACGGGTTGTATCAGCTTTCGGACTACTGGTCGCAGCCGCTCGGGCCGCGCTCGCGCGTGCCGGCGGCGGCGCGGATGCTGCTGCGCGGCCAGCGGACGCCGCCGCCGGACTTCCGCTGGGATCTGCACAAGAACTACGTGATGTTCCAGGAGTTCCTGCCGGACAACGACGGCGACACGCGCGTCACGGTGATCGGCAAGCGTGCGTTCGCGTTTCGGCGGCTCAACAAGCCCGGCGATTTCCGCGCCAGCGGCGGCGGACTCGTCGATTGGGACATGACGAAGATCGACCCCGAGGCGATTCGGCTGTGCTTCAAGTGGGCCCGCAAGGTCAACGGCCAGTCAACCGCCTTCGACCTGCTGCGCCGTGGGAACGAATGCGTCGTCTCCGAAGTCTGCTACACCTACATGAGCGCCGCCGTCTACAAATGCCCCGGCCACTGGGAACTCACCGGCGACGCCGACAACGGCGAGCCGGTATGGGTCAAGGGTCACATGTGGCCCGAAGAAGCCCAGATCGCCGACCTGCTAACGCAACTGCGCCGCCGCCAGGTCAAGAGCAAGGGCACCGCGCCGGCCAGCGAAGCGAACGCGCCCCCGGCGCCGGCGCTTCAGGCGTTGACCTGAGAACAGCGTCGGCGGCAATGGCCAGTGTCGAGGTGATGGCGCCAGACAGTCGGTGCACTAGATGCTCTCCCAAAACGCAGCGAAGACGTCGCGTCAGGCAAAGAGTCCTGACGCTGCATGCTGGGCAGAATCGCGCCAGCGCGTCACGGCTCGTCGGTCGGTTCGAGCTTTCCGCCGGCGACCATCTCCCGCCCGCCGTCTATGTCGCTTGAGTGGGGTGGGC
>JAFGRR010000276.1 GCA_016935035.1 Phycisphaerae bacterium
CCTGGGACAACGCGGCCCTGATTTCGCCCACAGACGCCCGGAAGCTCGGCGTCAAGAAGTACGGCGACATGATCCGCATAGAGCATGCCGGCAAGGCACTCGAAATAGCCGCCTATCCGCTGCCGGGACATGCCGGAGGTTCGGTCACGGTGCCGCTGGGCTACGGCCACCAGCATGCGGGCGTGATTGCCACGGGCGCCGGTGTCGATGCCTACGCGCTTGTGCCCGCCGACGGCAGCGGACGCATTGCTGGCGCCGAAGTGGCCGGTACCGGCAAGCACTACGCGCTATCCACCACGCAAGACCACCACGCCATCCGCTCCAAAATCGGTGATCAGGAGTCGGCCCGCCGCGTTGAGGAAGACCTCGTCAAGTCGGCGACCATCGGCCAGTTCGTCAAGCAGCCGACCTTCGCCAAGCGCGATGTCGTCTCGCTGCCGCTCTGGCAGGAATGGTCTTACGATGACGGGCACAAGTGGGGACTGGCGATTGACTTGTCCACATGCATCGGCTGTAGCGGCTGTGTCGTCGCATGCCAGGCCGAAAACAACATCCCGGTCGTCGGCAAGGACGAAGTCGCTGTCGGCCGCGAGATGCACTGGATTCGCGTAGACCGCTATTTCGAAGGCGGTCCCCAGGAGCCCGACGTCAAAATCGTCCATCAGCCGATGACCTGTCACCATTGCGAAAACGCCCCCTGCGAGCAGGTGTGCCCCGTCGCGGCCACCACGCACGACAAGGAGGGCATCAATGTCATGGTCTACAACCGCTGTATCGGCACACGCTACTGCAATAACAACTGCCCGTTCAAGGTCCGGCGGTTCAACTGGTTCTGGAACCACCACGGTCCGCATCATCCGCGCAGCGACGAAGACCTCACCAACATCGAGAAGATGGTCAACAACCCCGAGGTCACCGTGCGCAGCCGCGGCGTGATGGAGAAATGCAGCCTGTGCACGCAGCGCATCAACGCCGTCAAGATCCGTGCCAAGAACGAACGCTGGGACAAGATCCCCGACGGCTCCATCACGCCGGCCTGTGCCCAGGCTTGCCCGACCGACGCGATCGTCTTCGGCGACCTGAATGATCCGAACAGCCGCATCCGCAAGCTGCACGAAGACGCCCGCGCGTATGAGCTGCTGCCCGAACTGAATCTCAAATCGCGCTTGCTGTACCTGGCGAAACTGACAAACCCGGCCGACGGCGCCGCCGCCGGACTACAGGACGAAACTCATGATCCGTCGGCGTGACTTGACTAACAGGGTGGCACCGGCGTCTCGCCGGTGTGATTCACAGGCGAGACGCCTGTGCCACCCAAGTGGTATGGGGTAACGCATGGCCGCTGGCGTTCTCGAACGCGACAACACCTGGGACGATCCGCAACAGCGGGCGCCATTGGTCACCGGCGGCCACGACTTCGGCTCGCTGACGGACACCGTCTGCGCCGTATCCGAGGCCCGCAAACCGCCGCGTGCCTGGTACATCGCGATGGGCATCTCGATCGCGCTGCTCGGCACGCTGGGTGGGGCGGTGACATACCTGCTGTTCAAGGGCGTCGGCGTGTGGGGCGTCAACAACCCAACCGGCTGGGGCTTTGCGATCGTCAATTTCGTCTTCTGGGTCGGCATTGGCCACGCCGGCACGCTGATCTCCGCGATTCTGTTCCTGTTCCGCCAACGCTGGCGCACGGGAATCAACCGTTTCGCCGAGGCGATGACGATTTTCGCGGTCATGTGTGCCGGCATTTTCCCGGGGATTCACGTCGGTCGCGTCTGGGTGACTTATTGGATGGCGCCGCTGCCGAACCAGATGGCGACGTGGCCCAACTTCCGCAGCCCGCTGCTATGGGACGTGTTCGCAGTCAGCACCTACTTCACCGTGTCGGCGCTATTCTGGTATACGGGCATGCTGCCTGATCTGGCGACCTTCCGCGACCGCGCGACCAGCAAGATCAAGCGGGTGGCGTATGGCCTAGCGGCGTTGGGCTGGAACGGATCGTCGCGACACTGGCATCGGTTTGAGCGCGCCTACCTGATTCTGGCGGCCCTGGCCACGCCGCTGGTACTCAGCGTGCACTCGGTGGTCAGCTTTGATTTCGCGGTCGCGCAGTTGCCGGGGTGGCACACGACGATCTTCCCGCCGTACTTCGTCGCCGGCGCGATCTTCGGCGGCTTTGCCATGGTGCTTACGCTGGCGGTGCCGGCGCGGCAGCTTTTCGGGCTGAAGGACATCATCACGCCGCGGCATCTGGAGAACATCAACAAGATCATCTTGGCGATGGGCACGGTGGTCGGCTACGCGTACGTGATGGAGTTCTTCATCGCGTGGTACAGCGGCAACGCGACGGAGTTCTTCGCGTTCAAGAGCCGGGCGCTGGGGCCGTACGCCTGGGCCTACTGGATCATGGTGTGCTGCAACGTCATCGCGCCGCAGTTTCACTGGTTCAATCGCGTGCGCACGAATATCTGGGCGATGTTCGCGATCGCGATGGCGGTGAACGTGGGCATGTGGTTCGAGCGTTTTGTCATCGTGGTAACGTCGCTCAGCAGCGACTTTTTGCCGTCGAGCTGGGATTACTACCGGCCGACGCTGATCGACATCCTGACGCTGGCGGGCAGCTTCGGAGTGTTTTTCATGATGTTCCTGCTGTTCTGCCGCTACCTGCCGATGGTCGCGATGGCGGAGGTCAAGACGGTGATGCCGCAGCTCGGCAAGTCGCACCATCATGACTTCGACTACAACCCCGACGAGTACGACAACAACCATTCGAGGAGTTGAGTGATCGCCGTGGACGCTACGACGCACGACATTCCGCCGACCACCGGCAAGCTGCACGGCTTGCTGGTTGAGTTCGACACGGTCGATGTGCTGAAGGTCGCCGCACGCCGCGTGCGTGACGCCGGCTACAGCAGGTGGGACGTGCATTCGCCATTTCCCGTCCACGGCATGGACGCGGCGATGGGCGTACGGCACACGCGTTTGCCGTGGCTGGTGTTCGGGTTGGGCGTCGTGGGGGCGATCGTCGGCCTGACGATGCAGTGGTGGATGAATGCCACCGATCCGGGCGAGTTCACCTTCGTGCCGAATTTCCTGCGCGGCTATGACTATCGCATCAGCGGCAAGCCGCTCTACAGCCTGCCGGCGTTCATTCCGGTCGTTTTCGAGGTGACCGTGTTGCTGGCGGCGGTGGGGGCCGTCGTCGGCATGCTGGCTATGAACAACTTGCCGCAGTGGTACAACGCCCTGTTTACAAGTCGCCGTTTTCAACGTGTCACCTCCGACCGCTTTTTCATCTGCATCGAGGCGGCCGACACTAAGTTCGACGAGGATGCCACGCGGGAGTTTCTCGCCGGCCTGGGCGGGACTCATCTGGAGCGCATCGTGGAACCGCCGAATCGAGGGCGGCCGGCGCTCCTCGGCATGATGGCGCTGATCGTCTGCTGTCTGGCACTGCTGCCGCCGGTGCTGGTGTACAAGGCCAACGTGTCCAAGTCCTCCAAGCCGCGCTATCACCTGATCCAGGACATGGACAACCAGGGACGCTTCAAGTCCCAGCAGGCCCATCCACTCTTCGCCGACGGGCGGGCGATGCGGCCCATGGTCGAAGGCACTGTCGCGCGCGGCGACGAATGGACGCTGGGCACCGATCCGCACTTCTACGAAGGCAAGGTCGGCGATGACTGGGCGACGACGTTTCCCGAGCGCATCGAGGTCAACGAACAACTCATGCTGCGCGGGCAGGAGCGGTTTGGGGTGTACTGCGCGGTTTGTCACGGGCTGGACGGCGGCGGTAACGGGATCGTGGCCAAGCGGGTGCGGGAGAACAGCAAGGCTTCATCGGGCTGGGCACCGCCGAGTTCGCTGTACGGCGATGCGGTTGTCGAGCGGCCGGTTGGGCACCTGTACAACACGATCAATGTGGGGATTCGCACGATGCCGGCGTACGGGGATCAGATACCGCCAGCGGATCGCTGGGCGATTGTTGCGTATGTGCGGGCGCTGCAACGCAGCCAGAACGCGACGATCGAGGATGTGCCGGAGGACAAGAGATCGCAGCTTCGTTAGGCGGAGATCGCGAACGACAGAGCGCGGGTTCTGTCAGCAGGACCGTCCGGGCTGAAGCCCGGGGCTCTCAGTAGGAACGTAGACGTGTCGCACGCAACGGCAATCGACATATCGCACGCGCGCACGCGGATCGATGACATCGGGCCGCGCTGGGCGCTGGTGGCCGGGCTGGTCGGCGTGGCGGGGCTCGCGGCGAGTGTCGTATTCGGCTTCGTCGACGGCTGGGAGGTGTTCTTCAGGTCATACGTGCTGAATCTCGCGTATGCAGTGAGCTTGGCGCTGGGGGCGCTGTTCTTTGTGATCTTGCAGCACCTGACGCGCGCGGGTTGGAGCGTTGTTGTGCGGCGACTGGCCGAGTGCATCGCCGCCACGCTGCCGCTGTTGGCACTGCTGGCGGTTCCGATCGTGGTTCCAGTGCTGGCAGGCATGAAAGAGGTCTATCCATGGTCCAACCACGAGGAAGTCGCGCACGACCACCTGCTGCAATGGAAGCAGCCGTTCCTCAACGCGCCCTTCTTCATCATCCGGCTGACCGTGTATTTCATCGCGTGGTCGTTGCTGGCACGCTACTTCTATTGCCGTTCGATTGCCCAGGACACCAGCGGCGATCCGGACCTGACCACGCGGATGCAGCGACTCAGCGGCATCGGCATGGTCATCTACGGTCTGACGGTCACGTTCTTCTCAATTGACCTGATCATGTCGATGACGCCGCACTGGTATAGCACGATCTACGGCGTCTATTACTTCAGCGGGTCGGCCGTCGGTTTCTTTGCGCTATTGGCCCTGACGATGGTGTTGCTGCAAAGCGCCGGGCGTGCGCGAAACGTCATCACCGTCGAGCACTATCACGACATCGGCAAGCTGGTGTTCGGTTTTGTGGTCTTCTGGGCATATATCGCGTTTTCGCAGTACATGCTGATCTGGTACGCGAACCTGCCGGAAGAAACCAGTTGGTATTACGCCCGCCAATCGTCGCAGTGGTGGGTCGGAGTGGCGCTGGTGCTGCTGTTCGGGCACTTCGTGGCACCGTTTTTGGCGCTGATATCACGGCGGCCGAAACGCCGCACGCGGCCGTTGGCGCTGGCGGCGGTGTGGATCCTGATCGTGCACTGGATCGACATTTACTATCTGGTGATCCCGCAGGCCCATCATTTTCATGGCGAGGAGCATGCCGCCGGCAGTCCGTTGCATGTCAGCGACATCACGCTGCTGATCGGCCTGGGCGGGCTGTTCGTCTGTGCGGTGCTGCGGCTGATGAGCCGATCGGAATTGCTGCCGATACGTGATCCGCGGCTATCCGAATCGCTGACATTCGAGAATGTCTAGAGGTGCGGAAGTGAGTCACAACG
>JAFGRR010000277.1 GCA_016935035.1 Phycisphaerae bacterium
CCGTCGCGGTTGTCCTCGCCGTTGGCCTCGTTGTGCTTCTGCTCGTAGCTGACGAGATCGTGGAGCGCGTAGCCGTCATGGGCGGTGACGAAGTTGATGCTGGCGTAAGGACGGCGGCCGGTGCGCTCGTATAGATCGGCGCTGCCGGTGAGGCGTGAGGCCATGTCGCCGGCTTGGCCGAAATCGCCCCGCCAGAAACGCCGCACGGTGTCGCGGTACTTGCCGTTCCACTCCGCCCACAAAACCGGGAAGTTCCCGACCTGGTACCCGCCCTCGCCGATATCCCACGGCTCGGCGATCAGCTTGACGCGCGAGAGGACAGGGTCCTGGTGAATGATGTCGAAGAACGCGCCGAGGCGGTCAACCGCGTGCAGCTCGCGCGCCAGCGCCGATGCCAGGTCAAAGCGGAACCCGTCAACGTGCATCTCGAGCACCCAGTAGCGCAGGCTGTCCATGATCATTTGCAGCACGCGCGGGTGCATCATGTTCAGCGTGTTGCCGCAGCCGGTGTAGTCCTGGTAGCGGCGGCGATCGTGAGGCTGCAAGCGATAGTACGCGGTGTTGTCGATGCCGCGGAAGCATAACGTCGGGCCCAGTTGGTTGCCCTCGGCGGTGTGGTTGTACACGACGTCGAGGATGACCTCGATTCCATGGCGATGCAGCGTCTTCACCATGGTCTTGAACTCTTTGACCTGGCCGCCCAGCATGCCCGCGCTCGAATAACGCGGGTCCGGCGCGAAGAAACCGATTGAGTTATAGCCCCAGTAATTCGTCAGCCCACGCTTGACCAGATCGTGCTCCGTCATCGACTGGTGCACCGGCATCAGCTCGACGGCTGTCACGCCCAACTCATGCAGGTAATCGAGCACCGGCGGCATGCACAAGGCGGCGTACGTACCGCGCAGCTCGGCGGGCACTTCCGGGTGCCGCATGGTAAAGCCCTTGACGTGCAACTCGTAGACAATCGTTTTGTGCCACGGCGTGTGCGGCGGACGATCGTCGCCCCACGTGAAAGCCGAGTCGACCACCAGGCACTTCGGGATATCCCCCGCCGTGTCACGATTGTCCGGGATCATGTCACCGTCCCACTGGCCCGGCGTGTAGCCATAGAGCGCATCGCTCCATCGGACGTGACCGGCGATCGCCCGCGCATAGGGGTCGAGCAGCAGCTTGGCGGGGTTGAAGCGGTGGCCGGCGCCGGGGTTGTATGGGCCGTGGACACGATAGCCGTAGAGTTGACCAGGGCGCACCTCAGGCAGATAGGCATGCCAGACCTGGTTTGTGCGTTCCGTGATGGGAACCCGAATGCTCTCGCCGCAGCCGTCGGGATAGTCAAACAGGCACAGTTCGACGGCCTCGGCGTTCTCGGAAAAGAGGGCGAAGTTCACGCCGGCGCCATCCCAGGTCGCGCCGAGTGGATGGGGTTCTCCTGGCCACACTCTCATCAAGCTCTCCCGCGTTTATGGCATCCATGCCGCCGGGGCGTACCTACGCCGACGCAGATTAGCACGCATCGCCGCGCCGGGCCATGGCGCGGCCGGCGGGCGGCCCGAACGCCTACGGGAGATGGGATGAGGAACGCACGCCTGTGTCGCGCTTGCGCTGGTGGCGAATGTGCTTGCTCGATGCGCTGGGCTTCCAGTATGCCCGCTCGCTTCCGCTTGGGCTCCGATTGCGCGCCCGCTCGTTCTTGACTCGGCTCGGATGGGCGGCGTTAATCGGCGGGCTTGTCCAGCACGTCCTCAATCCATGCGCGGGCACGCGCCATTCCAGGAAAGCCGAGCGTTGTCACGCCCAGCACACCAACATGACGCAACTCGTCATTGGTCCAGCCGGCCTCGAGCGCCTTGCGCACGCTGGCGTGCGTTCCGCCTTCCAGCCCGGCACCTATGCACATGCCGAGCTTGACCAGCGCCACCGCCTTCACATCAAGCGGGCCGGCGTTGCTGGCGGCTTCGCCTAACGCCTCGTAGTGATGCATGAGCTCGACGTGCTGTTCCTTGACACGCTGATATGACTCGGGCAACGCTGACATGGTCTAGACTCCGGCTGGTATGGCGTCGCCGGTTGGCGACGCCGTTCGTGGCACCGTATCAGCCGATCCGTTTCAGGAACTCCGCCCGGACCGACACCGCGAGAATCTGTCCAAAGTATACGCGATGGAAATCGCCGTCGGGGTAGTAATTGCTGATGATCTCTGCAGGGAACGTCGGCTCGCGGACATCGTTCACGTGCACGACGCGGCACTCAAACACGATGTCGGCTTCGGCGATACCGCCACTCTTGATATGCCGACTTGGCAAAACGTTCAGGTCCATCTCGGCCAGCTTGTCGTAATCGCGACCGGATTCGCTGCCGCAAAACGCAACAGCCGTCTTGAGTTCGCGCGGCATGACGTTGACCGTGTAGTCACCGATATGTTCGATGCAACCGTACGTATAGCGCGAGGGACGCACCAGCACCTGGAACAGCGGACGCCCCCAGATCAGCCCGAAAAGACCCCAGCCGATCGTCATCGGATTCAGCTTGCCCGCGGGGTCCAGGGCTGCGATCAGGATGCCCTCGTGCGTCATGCGTTCGTACGTCTCACGCGCCAACGCCGGACGCTCAAGCCACTGGTCAGGTTTCAGATCCACACGCGGCATGGCATTTTCTCCCTGCGGTCGTCTGCATGTGCCGGTTGTCCCATTGACATTGGGTTACTCCGCCGAGCCCAACTCGCGCCCGCGTTCGTAGGCGGCGACGACACCCTGCACGATGCTGTCGAACACTCCGCTCTTGTGCATCGAGGCCATGGCGGCCTCGGTGGTGCCGCCCGGCGATGTTACTTTCTTCCGCAGCACATCTGGCGTTTCGCCAGAGTCGAGCATCATGCGCGCCGCACCAAGGGCGGTCTGCTTGGCGAGCAGGTTGGCATACGCCGGCGAAAGCCCGACGCGTTTGGCGGCTTCCATGATTGCCTCGGTAAAGAAGTAGTAATACGCCGGTCCGGTGCCAGAGACGGCGGTGATGGCGTCCATGAGCGTCTCGTCGGCGATGTGAACGCTCTTGCCGCCAGCGTCGAAGATGCGCTGGGCACGCAGCAGGTCGGCTTCGCTGGCGTAGCGCCCGGGACAGACGCCGGCCATGCCCGTGCCGACGTGCGAGGCGAGATTCGGCATGACGCGTACAACACGGGCCTTCAGATGCGGGAAGCAGTCTTCGAGCTTGCGCGTCGAGACGCCGGCCATGATCGAGACCAACAGGTGATCCTCGCGCACCAAGTTGGCGAACTCGCGGACGACTTCGCGATACTGCTGTGGCTTGACCGCCAGCAGCAGGATGTAGCTGTCGCGCACTACTTGGCAGTTGTCGTCGGTCGTCGCGATATGGAAACGGTCGGTGAATACCGCGCGGCGTTGCGGACTCGGATCGGACGCGACTATGCGGTCATCCAGCAAGACGCTGTTACGCAGCACGCCGTGCACGATGCCCTCGGCGGCGTTACCGGCGCCGATCACGCCGATTTCGTATTGTGCAAGCATGGGCTAAGGCCCTCCTCACCCGCTGAAACTCCGCATTATAGCGGATCTTCGTGAGTCCGTGGCGGCCGGACGCCGGTGCTCAGGTGGAATCTCCGGCCACACTCAGGGCAGCGCGGTTCGGTCTGGCCGCGATGATTAGCCGCGCGGACAATCTGGACCAGGCGCGGTAGTTGGCCGCACGCATTGCCGCCGCGCGCTCGTCGTCACTCGGAAAGCGTAGCAACTCGGGGTAGAAGCGTATACGAAAGCGCCAAAGTCGCGAAGGTTTGTCCATGGCCGCCTCAAGTCGTTTTGCGCGGAGGGCGTAGTAGTGGTATAGTAACCATGTTGGCCGTCGCGCCGCGCGGCAATGTACGAACGAGGCGGCGGCCACCCTGTCATTTGCCTGTGACCAACCATGCCTTCGCAAGGAGAACACCGATGGCGAGACGGCCCGTTTCCGGCTTGCTGGTGATTAGTGGAATTCTGGCAGCGCTGCTGGCGAGCGCCGGCTGCGAAACCTGCCCGCGCGAGCGGTCCATGTCCGCGTGGCCGGGCGACACACACGCTGCACCCGCGATGGACGTAGAGATTGTCACCACGGAATATGCC
>JAFGRR010000278.1 GCA_016935035.1 Phycisphaerae bacterium
GAGGGCACGCGGACATCCGATGGCAGCATCGGGCCGATGCATGCCGGCATCATCATGCTCGCGCGCCGGGCGCGCGTCCCGATCGTGCCCGCCGCATTGCTGGGGGCCTACAAGGTCTGGCCGCGCCACACCAGCTATCCGCGGCCGCGGCCGGTGATCGTGTCATACGATCGGCCGCTACAGCCGGAAGAGTGGATGGCGCTGGACGACGAAGCGGCGATCAAGCTGGTGCGCGACCGGATTGTCGCGATGTATGAGCGCTATCGCGAACACCCCATGCTGCGTTAGTGGCGTCCACCTAGCCTGTTTCCTATTGAAAACTCCGGCAGCGTGTGTCAGGATTGTCTGCGCACGTCAAGTTGCGTAAAGACGGGTTTACACGAACGCGGGCCTGGGCGCCTCGGCACATCGTTGTCCAGTTCAGAAGGGAGACCAAGACATGCTGCGGTGCAAGAAGATGCTGATTCTGTTGTCCAGTGTGGGCTTGTTGCTTCAATCCGGGGCCTGCCAGATGTTCGCCGACGCGTTCAACGCGGGCTGGAACATCGGCAACGCGTACATGGGGACCGACATGGAGTCGCCGTTCGCCGATCTTGGCAGTACCCCATAACGTCGCCGGCAGCGCCACAGACAAGAAAAGAACCACATGACGCCGCGGGCATCTGGTGTTCGCGGCGTTGTCGTGCGCGGTTCTGGTATTCCTCGGTTCAGGGCTCTGGCGGATAGTAGCGTGCGAAGCAGCCCGGCTCTTCCTCGGCTTCCACACAGGCGATTGGAGTTGCGTCGGATGCTGCTCGGGCGAGTTCGTCGGCGATATGGACGGCAACATTCTCGGCCGAGGGGTTCCGCTCCGCGAAAGCGGGAAGGGTGTTGAGTTCGCGTCCGTCCATGTCCGCCAGGATTTTCATCAATCGCGGGCGCAGGACGGTGAAATCCACCAGTAGTCCATCCTCATTAAGTGCTTTCCCGCGGCAGGTGACGCGTATGTTCCAGGCATGATCGTGGAGGGGTTCGAGCGAGCCATCCAGCAACCTCAGCCGGTGGGCCGCTCTGAATGTTCCGCTGACGACGACCTCGAACATGGTGACCTCGGTCTGGGGTATCGCTGCCGGACTACCAGATGATACTCCTGGCGACGGTCGCTGCCATCCCGGGAGCGTCGTTGTGGGGGCCTCTGGCTTCATTCGGGCGCGGATTCATGCCGATAGTAATGATGACGAATGTCCGATCCGGCGCCACGGCGCCTGAACAGGTGACACCGGACTCGTCGACTAGACCCGGGCGTGAGTGCCGTACGCGGAGGCGCAATGCTCAAAGCTCCTGCCAACTCCGTCGCGCGCCACTTTCCCGGGGGACCCACATCGGCCCGAGCATCGCGGCTATGCTGTGTTCTCGGGCCGGTGTTCTGCGCGCTGGTGCCCTTGCTGGCTGGGTGCAGCCCCCACCTCGATCCGGGTTTCAACCCCTACTCTCGCTGCACCGGTGAGCGCACAGTGCTTGAGCGGGCGGATGACGCCATCAATCAAGCCGGCCAGGCCCTCGACAATCTCGATCAGCGAATCGAGAATATCATGTACTGACAGAAACACGCTGGGCGCTAGCGCGACGAAAGGCCACGCCGGTACACTTCATGCTCATTTGTTATACAAGCGACCTTCATGGCAGTCGGACACTCTATGCGCAGCTCGGCGAGTTGGTGGTCAAGGAGCAACCGCGGGTGGTGATCCTGGGTGGGGATCTGCTGCCGGACGGCGATCCGGATGATCCAGTTGTGTCGCAGGTGCGTTACATCGACGAGACGTTGGTGCCTCGTATTGCCAGGTGGCGCGAGGCGGTGCGCGGGCTTGAGGTAGCGTACTTGCCGGGTAATCATGACTGGGTGCCATCGCTGGATGCGGCCCAGACCCACGCCGATGCCGGCCGCCTGATCGTCCTTTCGCTGAAGCAGCCTTGGCGAATCGGCGCGACCGGCATGCTGGGATACGCTTGCACACCCTGGACGCCGCATACGGTCAAAGACTTCGAGCGATTGGATCTGCGCGGCGACGAGTTGCCGGCGGCCGGCGGCGTGGCGTGGGATGCTACGAGCGGGTGCGTCAGACATGTGACGGCCGAAGCACACTTCGCGCGCCTACCCTCGCTGGAGGAAGAACTCGCCGCAACTCCCGAGATGCCCGCGCCGTGGATCTTCGTCTGTCACACGCCGCCCCACGATACCAAGCTCGATCAGCTTCCCGGCGTTGACCATCCGATCGGCTCGCGCGCGGTCCGCCGCTTCATCGAAAAGCGGCAACCGCTGCTATCGCTGCACGGCCACGTGCACGAATCGGCGGCGGCGAGCGGCTCATACACTGACCGCATCGGCCGGACACTGTGCGTCAACCCGGGGCAGGGGCACGAGACGCTGCAAGCCGTGCTGTTTGATATCAAGCGACCGGCCGAGACTGTGCGACACACGGTGTTCGGCTGATGGCGCCCGCCGCCGGAGTCGCGAATGTCGTGCTGATTGGGTATCGCGGCAGCGGTAAGACGAGCGTGGGCCGCGCAATAGCAACTCGGTTGGGTTGGGATTTCATCGACACTGACGAGATGATCGAAGCCGAGGCCGGCCGATCGGTCCGCGAGATTTTCGAAGCCGACGGCGAAACGGGCTTCCGCAAGCTGGAAGCCGCCGCCATCGAGCGGGTCGCCAGCGGCAGGCACCAGGTCATCAGTGTTGGCGGCGGCGCGGTGCTGGCAGCGGAGAATCGGCGGCACTTGCGGGCAGCCGGGCGTTGCGTCTGGCTGACGGCGCCGGCGGCTGTCCTGCATGCCAGGATGGGCGCCGACCCACTCAACGCCAGCCTGCGGCCGGCATTGACGAGCGAAGGGGGTCTTGAGGAGGTCATTCATGTTCTGGCGGCCCGCGAGCCCTTGTACCACGAGCTTGCGGACTGCATCATCGACACCGAAAGCCGGACAATCGACGAGTTGGCCGAGCTTGTGCTGAACGAGCTTGGGATTCCGCGCTCCGGCGGCGCTACGCAATGACC
>JAFGRR010000279.1 GCA_016935035.1 Phycisphaerae bacterium
ATCGTCATCAACGTCCAGGGCGACGAACCGGAGATGGAGCCCGTCTATCTGGACCGCCTGGTCGAGCGCATGACGGCGGAACCGGACTGCCCGGTCGGTACGCTGGCCTGCCCATTCGCCGCCGACATGGACCCGGCCGACCCCAATCGCGTGAAAGTCGTGCGCCGACTCGACGGGCGGGCGCTGCTATTCTCGCGATCCGTGTTACCATACCCGCGTAGCGCCCGGTCGCCGACAGCGGCACCAGGGACTTGGTTGCTGCACCTGGGCGTCTACGCCTACCGCAGGGCTTTCCTGCTCGAATTCGCTAGCTGGACGCCAACTCCACTCGAGTCGATGGAGCGGCTGGAACAGCTACGCATCCTCGAGCATGGCTACACCATCGCGGTCGAGGTCGTCGAGCGAGCCGCCGCCGGCATCGACACGCCCAAGGACTATGCGGCGTTCGTGAAACGCTACCGGGAAAGCGCCCTGAAGTAAGAGCACTGTTGGCGGTCAAATACGCGTCGCGTGGCGAGGAAATGCTGCTGTGCCTGGGAGAGTGGGTAAGCATGGATGCTGATGGACTGCTGAAATCGGTTCGCGATCAGTCCGGCGACACGGAGTTCTACACGCCGATCCCGGCGGGTTATCGCCCGGGCCAGACGAAATACGTCGTCGTACTCGGCACCGTCATGAGCGGGCTGGGCAAGGGAATCTTCAGCTCGTCGCTGGCACGCTGCCTGCAGGACAAAGGACTGACGGTCGCGCCGATCAAGCTCGAGGGCTACCTCAATATCGACGCCGGCACGCTCAACCCCTATCGCCACGGCGAGGTCTTCGTGCTCGATGACGGGACTGAGTGCGACATGGACCTCGGCACCTACGAGCGGGCCCTCGACCAGGACCTCACCGCCCTCAACTTCACCACCAGCGGACAGATCTATCGCCGCGTGCTCGACCGCGAGCGCACCGGCGGATACCTCGGCCGCGACGTGCAGATGATCCCGCACGTCACCGGCGAGGTGAAAAACCACCTGCGTGAGCTGGCCGTCGCCAGCCAGGCCGACGTGGTCTTCGTCGAGATCGGTGGGACCGTCGGCGACGTCGAGAACGCCTATCTGATCGAGGCTACGCGTCAACTCGCCTTCGAGGAAGGCCAGCGCAGCGTCTGCTTCGTCGCGCTGACCTACGTCATGGAACCGCAGATTCTCGGTGAGCAGAAAAGCAAGGCGGCCCAGCTCGGCGTCAAACGCCTGATGGAATGCGGCATCCAGCCGCACATCATCGCCTGCCGCGCGCAGAGCCCCGTAACCAAGAAGGTCCGCGAGAAGATCGCCCTGTTCTCGAACGTGCCGATGGAGCGTGTCTTCAGCATGCACGACTGCGAGAGCGTCTACCTGATCCCCGACCTGCTGCGCGGGGCCGGCTACGACAAAGCTGTCTGCGAATGGCTCAATCTCGAAAACCGCATCGATGAGGATCGAGACAACCGCGAGCGCCAGCGCTGGCTGGACTACACCACCCGGCTGCGCAACGCCGCCCGCCAGGTCACGATCGGCATAACCGGCAAATACACTACCGTCCGCGATGCCTACGCCAGTATCATCAAGGCGCTCGAGCACGCCGGCGTGGGGTGCGGTTGCCGCGTCGAACTCGACTGGATCGACACCAGCGAGATCAGCGACGCCAACGTCGCCGACGCATTGGCGAATCTGGATGGCATCATCGTGCCCGGCGCATTCGGAACGCGCGGCGCCGAAGGCAAGATCGCCTGCATGAAATACGCCCGCATCAACCGCCTACCATGCCTGGGCATCTGCTTCGGCTTCCAGATGGCCGTCATCGAGTACGCCCGCAGTGTCTGCGGACTCGCCGACGCACATTCGACCGAGCTCGAAACAGAGTGCCGCGACCCCGTCATCGGGATTCTTCCCGATCAACGCAAAATCGAGGGACTCGGCGGCACCATGCGACTCGGCGGCTTCGACGTCGCCGTCCGGCCCGACTCGCTGGCGCACCGCATGTTCGGCGACACGCTGCGGTTGCGTTTTCGGCACCGCTACGAGGTTGACCCGCGCTACGTCGATCAGTTCGAGGCACAGGGTTTCCACTTCACTGGCAAGGCCCCGAAGTCGGATCTGTGCAACATCTACGAACTGCCCGAGTCGGTTCACCCATACTACGTCGGTACGCAAGGACACCCCGAGCTCACCAGCCGCCCGCTGCGCCCACAGCCATTCTTCGTCGGCCTGGTGGACGCCGCCCTGCGTCACGCTTACGCCGACTACGATGCCCCATCCCCTTTTGACCAAACCCACAGCGGCCCCGGCCCCCTCCGCGCGCCCCAGTCGTCGCAACGAATGACGACCTGACGACCACGTGCGAGCTAGCGTGCGATGCGAGAACAGAGCCCAAGCGGCAGCGCGGGGCACATTGTTGTTAATACTGAATGGCGAATAGCGGATCTAGCACTTCATCGAACACATCTTCGTCGTTCCCTCTGTCCCTTCGTTACTTCTTCAATATGCCCCTCGCTGCCGCTTCGGGCTCTGATTCCCACAGGTGGACGAAAGGCGGCCAATCCCGTATCAAACCAGCATGTACCCGCGGATCCTGGCGGCGGATCAGCCGCAAAGCATGTTCTGGCGAATCATCGACTCGCTGGCCGTCACACACCCGGCCGGCGTGCTCGCGGTGCTGCTCGGCGTGCTGGCCATCATCTTCTGGGCCACACAGAGCAAGGCGTTCGCGGGCATCTTCAAGATTGTCCCATCACTGGTCTTCTGCTATTTCGTGCCGACGACACTGACCACGCTCGGCATTCTGCCGTCGGAATCGCCTCTCTATAGTTGGGTCAAGGGTTTCGTCCTGCCGGCGTCGCTGTTGCTGCTGATTTTGGCCCTCGATGTGCCCGGCATCATCCGGCTGGGACCGAAGGCCATCATTATGCTACTGGCCGGCACGGCCGGCGTCGTCATCGGCGGGCCGGTCGCGCTTCTGATCTGCACTTATCTGCTGCCCGAAAGCCTCGCATTGCCACCCGACATCTGGAGAGGCATGACCGCCCTATCGGGAAGCTGGATCGGCGGCGGGGCGAATTTCGTCGCGCTCGGCGACATTGCCGGCGCCAGCAGCAGCATGATGGCGATGATGGTCGTGCCAGACGTGCTCGTAGCCAGCATCTGGATGGGCGTATTGCTGTACCTCGCCGGTCGCCAGCACACCATCGACCGCTGGACCGGCGCCGACACGCGCGCCATCCGCAACCTCGAAACACGCCTGACCGACTTCCAACAACGCGTCAATCGCATCGCCACGCTGCCGGACCTTATGATGATCGTCGGCCTGGCGTTCGTGGCCAGTTGGATCAGCTACGCCGGCGGCAAAGCGCTCTACGGCATCACCGAACGCAACGTCACCCATGTTGCCCAGACGACACTCGCCAAACCGGACGTGATCGAGGCGATGCCAGTGATGAAGCTGGTGCGCGGGATCAACTCTACGATCAAGGCATCCCCGAGCCTGACCAAGAAAGTCCCGTTCGAAGATCTGAGCAGGTATAACGCGTGCCGCCTGGCCGACGCGATGCCGTGGGCACCAATCGGTAACCTCGCGTTCGAACGCTTCCCTGACGCCGTCAACAGCGTCGCCCGGCCTCTGCTCGTGGACGCCGGCGGAGTCAACACGCTGTCGGACTACGAGGCCGGCCTGCTGATCGATGCCGCCCGCAAGGCCCGGCCCAATGCACTCGACCATCTGTCCGGCGGCCAGATGCTCAACTTCCGCCTAGCCAAGTTCCTGAGCGGCAGCATCAACGCCGGCACGTGGAAGTACATTCTGGTCACGACCATTGGCGTGCTGCTGTCATTCACGCGCATGCGAAACCTCGAAGGTGCCGGGGCATCGAAGATCGGCTCGGTGATGCTCTATCTGCTGGTGGCATGTATCGGTGCCAGCGCCAACTTCCGCGAGGTGTTTGAGTTCAAGGGCGTGTTCATCATGGGCTTCATCTGGATGTCGATGCACGTGATCTTCATGCTCGGGGTCGGATACCTCATCAAGGCCCCGATCTTCTTCGTGGCCGTCGGATCCCAGTCGAACATCGGCGGTGCCGCCAGCGCCCCGGTGGTGGCGGCGGCGTATCACCCGTCGCTGGCCCCAGTCGGCGCACTGCTGGCCGTCCTCGGCTACGTCCTCGGCACCTACGCCGGCCTGCTGTGCATGTCGATGCTGAAAGCTGTCGCCGGCGCAACCTGATCGCGGCAAACGCGACCACATCGTGATCAGAGCCCGAGCGGAAGCAAGGGGCATATCGTCGTCAATGCCGAATGCCGAACAGCGAATCGATGACGCCGCGGACGCGTCTTTGTCGTTACTTCGTCCCTTCGTCCCTCTTTACTCTGCCCCTCGCTGCCGCTCGGGCTCTGTTTTGGGCGCCATTGCGTTGTGTCATATACCGGCTATGGCTGCGATGTGGGCGGGGGTGGTACCGCAGCAACCGCCGATGATGTCGGCACCTTGGTCACGCCAGCGCCGGGCTTGGTCGGCGTACTCGGTGGGGGACACGTGTTCCTGGGAATAGCTCCAGCCGAGGATCGGCTGCCGGTTGCCGATGTGGGCGTAGACCGCGATGGGACGCGCCGTCAGCTTGCGCAATCTTGGCAGCAAGCTCGTGATGCCGGTCGGCGGGATGCAGTTTATCCCGACGGCGACCGGGGCGAACGGCTCGATCGCCGCCACAGCCTCCGCCAGCGGCTCGCCGCTCAGCAGCGCCCCATCCTCGCGCAGCACGAATGAGACCGCCAGCGGCAGATGCCCAGCCGCTGCCTCGGTGGCCGCGCGGGCCTCACGGATGGTCCCCATCGTCTCGATCCAGATCATGTCCGGACCCGCCGCCACCAGCCACTCCAGCATCTTGCCATGCTCGTCGCGCAGTTGTGCCTCTTCCGGCACACGTTCCGGATGGTAGCAGTCCTCCGCCGGTGCAACGCTAGCCGCCACAACGACCGGCCGTGCCCCGGCGATGGCCGCGGACCGCGCCAGGTTGACGGCCGTGTGATTGAGCCCCGGCCCATCCGTTTCACAGCCCGCGGCGTTGAGCGTGCGCGGATTCGTCCGAAACGTGTTCGCCACCACGATGTCTGCGCCGGCTTCGACATA
>JAFGRR010000280.1 GCA_016935035.1 Phycisphaerae bacterium
CGCCGAGCACGAACGCACCGTCCGCCCCGAGCTTCAGGACCACGGCGTCCGGCCCGTGCCGCCTCAGCGCTGCGGCGGTAGTCTCCCATGACGCCCCGGCCGGAGCCGCACGCATTAGCTGGCTGGCTTCCGTTTGGTTCGGCGTGATGATGTCCACGTCCAGCAGACCGGTCGGCGTGGTGGTCGGTGCCGGTGCTGGGTCGAGGATCGTCTCGACGCCGAGCCGCCGTGCCAGTTCAATTGCGAAGCGCGCCGTCTCCAGCGGGATTTCGAGTTGGACAACGCAGACGCGCGTGTTAGCGATTACGTCCTGGGCGTCGAGAATGTCGGAAATCGTCAGATTCGCATTTGCCCCGGGCGCGACAGTGATGGCATTCTCGCCGTCGTCTGCGACGGTTATCAGTGCCACGCCGGTGCGGTGTTCGGGTGTTGGCAGGAGGTGCTGGCAGTTGACGTTATCGGCTGCCAGACGCTCACGCAGAAAACCGCCGAATTCGTCGGTACCGATCCGTCCCACGAAGGCCACGTTCCCGCCTAGGCGGGCGGCAGCCACGGCCTGGTTTGCGCCTTTGCCGCCGGGATTGGTTCGCAGTTGGCCGCCCAGAATCGTTTCACCCGGCCCGGGCACATGCCGAACCGGTACCACCAGATCGACGTTTGCCGATCCGATAACCACGATTCGCGGTTTTCCCTCGGTCAGTGCTAGGCTCATGCCGATAGAATAACGTCAGACTCTAAAGAGGTGTCCAGGAGCACGAGCGTCAACGGCGGAGCCGCGCAAGGTAATTGCTAGTTGACCGCATACAGTAAGCGAGTTAGGCTTCAATGTGAGCGTAAGTGTGCCGACTCTGATCGACGGCAATAACTTACTTCACGCTGTGCGGGCTATCGAGGACCCCGAACGCCTCTTCGGCAGACTGATGTTGGGACACCGGCTCGCTGAGTGGGCGTCTCGTGCGGGAGAGCATATCCGAGTCGTCTACGACGGCATTGCCCCCCCGACCGAAGTCGCACAGCAGTATGAGCACGCCAACGTTGCAGTGACATTTAGCGGTGCGGGCGTCACCGCCGACGCCGTAATAATACAGATACTCGAAGCGGATTCGGCAGCCAGGAGGCTGCTCGTGGTGTCATCGGACCGGGAGGTCGCGCGCGCCGCTAAGCGCCGCCGATCCATGACCATAAGTTCGAGCGATTTCTGGGCGGTGCTCAAACGGGACTTGGCTAGGAGGCCGAGGCCGAATCTGGAACCGGAGGAAAAGAGGCGCGGGCTCGATCGCGAGGCCACCGACGAGTGGTTGCGCGAATTCGGGCTGGACGAGGGAACGGCGGAGTGGTAGGTGCGGTTTGGCGTTGCGTAGGTGCTCGCCCGCCGTCTGCGAGGCTGTTCCCACCCATGGAGGCGTGCCATGCTGACCACCACTGAATCATTGTCCACTGCTGCCAGGCCTGTGCCGACGACGAATCGGCGACTCGAAGCACGCGAGGAACTGCGCTGCGACCTCTGGATGGTCGACCATAACGGCGCCACAGTCCTGCGCTGCCGTTGCGTGGATGCCTCTGAGCACGGCATGCGCCTGCGCGTGCCGCTAGGCTATGGCGTCGCGGAGGGACAACGCTATGAGCTGCGCTCGCACCTGCCCGGAAGCACGGCCAACTCATCCCTTGGGCTAGCCGCGCAACGCTGGGCCACCGTCGTACGCACGCAGATTCACCTGGGCGGCGGCGATGATCACCTCGACGTCGGTGTCGTGCTCGATGAGACGCCAGCCGGCATGCAGGCCTGGGAGACTACTGTTCCCTCTGTCTGAGTGCCTGCTTCGAAACCTTACCAGTAGCCCCGCGCGGTAGACCCATCACAATCCGGATCTGCCGCGGCGTTTTATATCCTGCCAGACGGTCGCGACACAGCTTGTGCAACTCCTGCTCCGACACTGACTGACCCTCGTGCAATTCCACAAAGGCGATCGGAACCTCGCCACGCACGTCGTCCTGCTGCCCGATGACGGCCACCTCGGCCACGGCAACGTGCTCGCTTAGCACGTTCTCGATCTCGCGGGGGTAGACGTTCTCGCCGCCTACGATTATCAGGTCCTTCAGACGCCCGGTGATGTGGATGAAACCGTCGTCGTCGACACGCCCCATGTCACCCGTGTGCAGGGCCCCGTCGCGAATCGCTGCCGCCGTTGCCTCGGCGTTGTTGCGATATCCACGCATTACGCAGTGCCCGCGAATGACGATTTCACCTTCCTGATTCTGCGGCAGCACCTGTCCACGATCATCACGCACTTCGATCGTCAGGCCCGGCAGGGGCGTGCCCACCGAGCCGAGGCGGTAGGCTCGCGGCGTGTTGAGCGATACCACCGGCGAGGCCTCGGTCATTCCGTAACCCTCATAGACGCGCTTGCCCCAGCGCTGCTCGAAAGTCTCCGCCACGTTCTGCGACAGGGGCTCGCCTCCACTGACCGCCATGTAGAGCGTCTCAAGCGCCGCCGGGTCGGCGTTCTTCATTGCCACCAACGCGGTGAACATGCTGGCGATGGCGACGAACACGCTGACCTTCTTCTCGGCGATGGTGTTGACCACGGTGGTGGGCGTGAATCTCGGCAGGTAGTGCACGCTGGCCCCCAGCACCAGCGGCAGCACCGTCAGTGTCGTGAAACCGAAGCCATGAAACTGTGGGATGATGCCGAGGAAAACCTGGTCGGGCGTGATCTGGGCATGTTGGACCGACGTCGTTGTGTTCTCAACCAGGTTGTTGAAGGTCAGTTCGGCGCCCTTGGGCAGAGCGGTGGTGCCGGAGGTGTAGATCAGCGCTCCGAGATCTTCCGGCTTGGCATCCGGCGTCTGGCCCGCCCCGGGCGCGAGTGTCTCGGCTGACAGCACGAGCGTCTTCAGCCCCGTGGGCGCCAGAATCGGCGTGAATTTGTCGATCGTTACGACCAGGTCGATTTCGGCGTCGAGCGCTACCTTGGCCAGTTCGTCCGGTGCGAGCAGGAAATTAAGCGGTACCGGCGTTCGGCCGGCATACCAGCAGGCGAAAACCGCCGCCGCCGCCGCCGTGCTCGTCGGCGCCAGGATACCGACGCGTGGCGATTCGGCCTGGGCGTCGATGCGCTGCCCCAGCCCGACCGCCA
>JAFGRR010000281.1 GCA_016935035.1 Phycisphaerae bacterium
ACAGCATCGCGCCGCCGCCCAGGAACAGAATCACATTTGGGAAGCTGGGCTTTGGCGGTACATCCGCGCGCTGCCGAATGATCATACGCTGCAACGTCTCGGTGTCGCGTGAGGTGTGCTCCGCCTCGCGGATCTGCATTTCGAGTTCGGCGAGTTGCTCCTCCATGCGATCGCGGTCGGCCACGTGGCCTTCATACGTCTGGAGGTTACGGTCCAGGTCACGCTGGCGGCTTTGTTGCTGGTTCACGTCTTCCTGGAGCAGCGACTGCTTGGAGCGGATTCGCGCCAGACCCTGTTCGAGGGCCTCGACCTGTTGAGCACGCAGGTCGTCGTACAGTTCCTCACGCCGCGAACGCTCCGATTCCTGGAAGAGCGCCTTCTGGGCCTCGAGCAGTTGAACCTGCCGATGCTTGTCGCCGAGCAGACCGGCCTTCAGCAGGGCCTGAATCTGGATCTCCATGTTTTCGACCTGTTCGCGCCGAAAACGCAGGATCGGGTCGCGCTCCACCTGCAAGCGCATCTCCGGCGTGATCGGCAATTCCCAGGATTTCTGGCCGGCCATGGCGTCAAGCTGCGTCTGGTAGTCGACGGCCTCCGTCTCGAGCAAGGTCAGCTCGCGATTAAGGTCAGCGATTGCCATGGCTGTCACATCACGCTGCGACTCCAACGCCGGCACGTCGGTGCTTTGGCGGAAATTGGTGATCTCGCGTCGCTTGGCATCCAGGTCCAGGCTCAGCTTGGCCTGGGTTTCCTTCATCTTCTTGACCTTGTCGGCCACGCGGTCCTGGCCACTGGTCTGCGACTGCTTGAGGTACTGGTCCAAAATGGCATTGACGATCAGCTTGGCCTCATCGGGCTTGCGCGCCGTGAACGCAACACGAATCAGCGTGGTGTCACGCACCGCGCTGGCGCCGACCTCGTCGTAAAGATCGTAGAGGCACTTCTGAAAGTCGTTGCCATACGATCTGAAGAACGACGTTGCCTTGATCTCGGGCAGGGCCAGCACTTCCTGGAGCAACCAGAGCTGCTTCAACTTGCGGGCCTCGCTCTGAACCTGCAGCTCCATCTGCTGCGGATTGGCCAGGCTTTCGAACGGCGTGAACACCTGGTCTGGGGGCGGCTTGACCTCGACCATAGCCACGGCGGTGAATCCGGGGAAGTAGCGGTACGCGACGTATGTGCCGCCGACCACACCCATATAGAGGATGGCCGTCGTGATGATGATCGTGAGCTTGCGCTGCTTCAGCACACGCAGGATGTCCCCAAGCTCCATACCACTGGATGCTGGTGGAACCGCCGGACTGGGCAGGCCATACGCCGGTGCGCCCAGCGCGGCAGACGGGATCATGGGGGAGTCGATTGCCGTACTCATGCTACACCTCGTCGTTCACTGCGTGTCAGGGGTATCGCCACCTGGATGTCATCGTGCCCACATACGCGGTGAGCGTTAGCGCTGTGCCTCCAGGGCGGCTTCGGCCTCGGCCTCAAGCTCCGTACGGCCGAGTTCCTTGGCCCGGTCACGCGCACGCTCCAGATACCGTCGCGCGTCACCCGCCTGGCCACGTTCAACCAGCACCTGCCCCATGTGCAGGTTACCCTCGACGCTCTCGCCATCGAGCAACAGAGCCCGCTGCAAGGCGGTCTGGGCGTCATCCCATCGTTCGTTCTTCATGTACACGGCGCCAATGGTGTCCCACGTGGCGGCATTCTCGGCCTTAAGCGCGCGCAGGCGTTCGGCATACTGAAGCGCCTGCTCGGGTTTTCCGCTGCTGGCGAGCAGGTATGCCAGGTTGTTCAGGGCCAGCATGTTATTCGCGTCAATAGCAAGCACTTCGTCGTACAAACCGCGAATCTCGTCGTTAAACGGATCGCCTCGGGCTGAAAGCGCCTGGGCCTTGCTCAGCAGGATTGTCACGCGCTCAGACGTGTCGGCCGGCGCTGCCTCCAGCGCCTGGTTCAGCATCTTCAGCGCCTCCTCGGGTTGGCCGCTACGCGACCACGACTCCGCCACCACCGTCTTGAGACGCACTATCTTCGCCGGGTTCTGGTTTGGTTCGTTCAACAGCAGCGTGAAGAAGGAAATCAGGTCTGAGACCATCTCGCGGCGCGACGTGACGTCGGATTCCGGATAGTAGTTGATCGCTCGCTGTGAGACGGCTAGCAGCGCGTCCAGGCTGGATTCCGCCGCCTCAGACAGGGCTGTCGTGAGAACCTTGCCGGCCTCACGCTTCTGATTGAGCTTGGCGTGCGCTTCGGCCGCCGATACGCAGACCAGCGGTGTCCGCTGCTCGGGTGTCAGCTTATCGAAGGCGTCAAGAGCCTCGCGTGGCCGGGCCGCCATGGTCATCGCCCGCAACCAGTCCGCCACCATCAACTCGTTCTTGGCTTCCGTGAGCTGCACGGCCTCTTGCAGTGGTCGCACGGCCAGGCCGGGCTCACCGCGCTCCATGAACAACATGCCACGCTGATACGGCCAGAAGGCGTTGTCAGGCTGCCGCGCCGCGTAGCGCGTGATCATGTCGTCGGCCTTTTCGAGACGATTGGTCTTGCGGTAAAGCCGCAACAGGTACTGCGACACACGGGCCACAACCTGGGGCGACGCCCGACCCTCGTCGAGGATGCTCAGCAACTCGCCCTCGGCGAGTTCGACCTCGCCGGTCAATTCGTAGAGCTGTGCCAGGATCAGTCGGTGACGCATGTCGAATGCGGTCGGCGCCAGGCGCTTGGCCTCGAGCAGGTCGGTTCGGGCCTCGTCAAAACGCCGCAGGTCGAGGTTGATTCCTCCACGCACAAAGCGGCTGGGCGCGTAGTCGGGATTCAGTTCCAGCACGCGGCTGAGCACGGCGCGGGCATCTTCAAGACGGTTCTCCAGGAACAGCAGCCGTGCCTTCAGCGACAATACGCGGTAATCGTCGGGGTAATCCTTCAGATAGGCGTTGATCTCCGCCGGGGCCTGCTCATCGTCCAGCGAGGACAGGGTCTCGACGACGCGAAGTCGCAGCCGCTGACGCAGGTCATCTTGACCGTCGGTCAGCGTGGTGAGCACATCGTGGCAGGCTTTCGGCAGCAGCCCGACCTGCCGAGTACGCGTCAGGAAGTCGATGAGCGCCAACCCCACCTGCTGGCTGATTTCCGCCCGCTCCGCGGCATCCGGAACCACGGTACCCACCATCTCCAACGCCTCTTGCAGCGTTTTGCGAGCCTGTTCCAGGTCGCCCAGCCGCTCGTAGAAGCTCGCAAGCAGGATTTGCACGTGAACGCTGTCGGCACCGCTGACCTGACCCGCGAATGTCTTCAGCAACTCCTCACCAGCCGCGCGGTTGCCCTGCTGGGCATAAAACGCGGCCGCGGCACTGTAGAAAGACTGAAGCCGCGTGCGCGCCTCGGGGCCGGCCGGAACCTCACGCGCAACCTCGATACCGGCCTCCAACACGTCCCGAGCTTTCTCTGGTTCGTTAACGGGCGGTGTCACGTAGAGCGAAGCCAGCCGCGTCAGGTTGTCCAGATCCTCCGGATTCTGAGAACGCAACTGTTCGCGGCGAGCAATGGCCTGTAGCGGCTGCTCATGTTCCACCAACGCTGCGACGCGGGCGGCGAGATACGCGTCGTTCCGGTTGGCCGCGAAAGCGTTGCGCAACAGGGTGCGGTACTCGTCATCGCTGGCGAACCCGGTAAGCTCCTTGACCTTGAACAACAGGTTCAGCGCCCGCGCGTGCGTTGGATTGATGCGCACCGCTTCCTCGAGCGCCGCGAGTGCCTCTTCGTAGCGCTCCGGCTTGACCATCAGATAAGCCTGGGCGAGCAGGGTCTTCAGGTGCGCCTCGGGCGGCAGGTCGTGGTCGGCGACGCGCAGTTCGCGCAACGCTGTCTCGCCGTCTCCCTGCGCCAGCGCCATCATCCCGCGGTAGCGTGCTCCGTTGACAAGGTCGGCGTTCTGCTCCGCCAGTTGGACGGCGTACTTGGAGGCTCGGGTCAGGTCCTTCCTCTCGATCGCGACGATGAACTGTCGCTCCAAAACATCCAGCACCTTGCGCGTCTCGGCCTTGGACTCGCGCAGATACGTCTCCAGCTCGTCGAGGTACTTCTGCGCCCCGGACAGGTCGCCATTCCCCATGCAATAGTTGAACAGGTTGGAGTAACGAGACTCGATATCCGGGTCGCGCTCGATGATCTCCCGCAGCTTGGCGTCGCGCTCGGCCTCGTCTGTGGCCGATGCGACAACGAGGTAGCTTTCGAGCACGCGCTTGGCACTCTCATCCGTGGACTGTTCCAGGTACTTCTGCAAGACCGCTTGCAGCTCGGTCCGCCGGTCCGCGGCCAACATCACGTTCGTGAGCGTGTCGATGAGCACTCGCCGATTCGGATGGCTCTCGATCGCCTCAAGCAGGATGTTCTCGGCGGTGGCAAAGTCCCGCTCAGCCATGGCCCATCCTGCCTTCTGCAGCGCCGCTCCCACGGTATCCCCGAGACGCTCCGAAAGCCTCTGGGCCTCGCCGCGGTTTCCCAAGCGCTCGGCCGCCAACATCTTCACCCTGATCAGGCGAGCTTCTTCTGGGTAGATCGCCAGCAAGGCATCGATACGGTCGTACGCCTCCTGCGCGCGACCCGTGTCGAGCATTGCCTCGAGCTGGATCATGAGCAACTCGAGCGGCGGTGTCTGCCCGAGATCCTGGTAGCGAACAAGGGCGGCCGTCGCGTAGCGTTCGGCCTCACCAATCTGCCCGCGCTGGCTGTGCAGCAGCGCCAGGCGGTTGGCCGCGTCCGCGTTGTACGTCGCGCCTTCGCCCGAGACGACATCGGCAGTCCGATCGTAGAGCTGCGTGAAATCCTGTATCGCGGACTGTTCGTCACGACGCGCAATCGCCAGCATCCCCTGCATCCGCAGCGTCGAAAGCAGTTCGGGATAGCGCACGGATGACTCGCCCACGAACTTCGCCGCGATCTCTATCAATGCGGTACGTTCGCCATCGTCCGGGGTCTTGGCGTAATAGGCCATCGCGTCGTTGAAGCCCGTCTCGATCATCCGCGCCCGGCGTCGCCCCCCTACGACCGCCCGCAGCGAAACAAGCGTCGCGGTGTCATTCATCATCCCGCCATATATGTCTAGCGCGGCATGATAGCGTCGCTTCAGATCATCCGTGGGGTCGATGTTTGGGTCCACACGCAGCAGTTCGATGCGCGCCAGCTCGCCATAGGCCTCGAAGATGGCCGGTTCCAGTTCCAGACACTTCTGGAGGTGGTCCTTCGCCAGATCGAGACGCCGATCACGCTCCGCAACGTCCATCCCCTCTATCAACTCATCGGTACGCGTGACAAGATACATACCTAGCGCCAGACGGAGATCCGGATCGTCCGGATTGGCCTCGACCGCCTCGGCCAGTTCGTCGCACGCCTCGTCACGCTGGCGAGTATTTTCATCACCCCAGAACATAAGCATCGCTTTGCGCAACACCAGATGCGGCTCGTATGGCGCATGTTCCAGGGCCGAATCGAGGATCTTCTTGGCCTCGACATACAGGTCGTTGCTGATCGCGGCCAAACGCTCCGGTTCGGCGCGCAGACGATCGAGTGGCAGCCCGGCCCGCGCCTCGATCGCCGTCCGGTCAAACAGCCGGTTCACTTCCGCCAGGACCACGCGCGGGTTGTATGGCTCCAGCTCCTTGGCCCGCACGAACTGTTCGGTGGCTTTGTCGATATCCGACTCGTTCTCCTTGAGGAACCGCAGCGCCTCTGAACTGGACATGAGTGCCAACACGTGGTCAGGGTTGATCTCCAGCAGGCGTCCCGAGAAGTCGCGCATGCTGCGCCAGTCTGTCTGACCCCCTGTCACATCAGACAAACGCCAAAGGTGCCCGAGGACGGCCTCCAAGATGTCTACTGAGTTCGGCTGCTCGGCGTTGCCCAGACGCAGCGTCGCAACGGCGTCACGGATCCCACCATCCTCGAACTGAATGGCAGCGGCCTTGATGAGGTACTGCGGCTCATGATCGATGTTGAAAGCACGCATGTACTCGCGCGCGGCGCGCTCCGAGTCTCCGGCCGCCAGGTACTGCTCGGCCATTTTCGCCACTTCGG
>JAFGRR010000282.1 GCA_016935035.1 Phycisphaerae bacterium
GCGTCGCGAGTTGACGAGAGGAAACTCGGCATGACCCCCGAACGCTACGCGCGCCTCAAGGAGGTGTTCGCCGCGGCCTGCGCGCTGGAGACGCAGCGCCGCTCTGCCTATCTTGACGAAGCCTGCGCCGGCGACGAGGAGCTGCGCTGCGAGGTGGAAGACCTGCTGGTCCACGACGCCCAGTCGCTGTCAATGCTTAGTGATTCACGTGTCGGTGAGGCCGTCAAGCTGCCGCTTGGCGAGGTCTGGGAGACGCGGTCCTCCGCCGGCGGACACGAGCCCGCCCCCGACACCGAGCGATTCCCTGCTCAGATCGGCCAGTATCGCATCATCGGCAGAATCGGCGCGGGCGGCATGGGAACCGTCTTCGAAGCCGAGCAGCAGATTCCGCGACGCACCATCGCGCTGAAAGTCATTCGCCACGGTGTGTCGTCGCCGATGATGTTGCGGCGTTTCGAGCTGGAGGCCCATGTCCTGGGTCGCCTGCAACACCCCGGGATCGCTCAGATATACGAGGCCGGCACGGCGCGGATCGAGACCGCCCACGGTGAAGTCGTCGAGCAGCCGTTCTTCGCGATGGAGTACATCCGCGGCCAGACGCTGACCGACGCGATCGCCAACCGCGACCTGGATCTGCGCCAGCGCCTCCTGCTCTTCGGCAAGGTCTGCGACGCCGTGCATCACGCCCACCAGAAGGGCGTCATCCACCGCGACCTCAAGCCGAGCAATATCCTCGTCGACGAAAGCGGGCAGCCGAAAATCCTGGACTTCGGCGTGGCACGCGTGACGGATTCCGCAGCGCAACTCGCCACGATGCAGACCGGTGTCGGCCAGATCATCGGCACCGTGCAGTACATGAGCCCCGAGCAGGTCAGCGGTGACCCTCGCGATCTCGATCTGCGCTCCGACGTCTACGCCCTTGGGGTGATCCTCTTTCAGCTCCTGACCGGTCGCCCGCCGCAGGATCTCAGCCAAATGTCGATCCCGCGCGCGGCGCGCGCGATCACGGACCTGGACGCGCCGCTGCTGGGGACCTTGAACCGGGATTATCGCGGCGACCTTGAGACAATTGTCGCCAAAGCCCTCGAACGCGACCGCACGCAACGCTATCAGTCCGCCAGTGAACTCGCGGCCGACGTTCGCCACTACTTGCGTGATGAGCCGATCGAGGCCCGGCCCGCCAGCACGGTCTACCAGTTGCGCAAATTCGCGCGCCGCCACCGGGCACTGGTTGCCGGGGCGACGGCGGCGGTGCTGGCATTGGCAGTCGGGGCCGTGGTCAGCACCTGGCAGGCCGTGCGCGCTACGCGCGCCGAACGCCTCGCGCAGTCGCGCTTCGTTGACGCCGAGGAGGCGCGCGTCGCCGAGCAGGAACAACGGCGCCTCGCCGAAACGAAGGCCGATGAAGCTCGCCGGGCCGCTATCCAGGCCGAAGCGGTCAGCGACTTCCTGTGCGACATGCTGGCTTCAAGCGACCCATCGTACGCCGTAGGCAAGGAGATCACGGTCCGCGAGGTGCTTGACGAGACGGCGCGCGACATAGATGCCGGTTCGCTGCGTGGTCAGCCCGAGCTTGAGGCATCTGTCCACCACACGCTCGGCTTCACTTACCGCGCTCTGGGCGAGTACGACGCCGCTGAAACACACCTGCGAACGGCTCTGCGCATTCGGGAGGACCTGTACGGCGATGAGCATGCGGATGTCGCAACGTCGATGAACAACCTCGCGACGTTGCTGCTGGCGCGGGGTGAGTACGCCGAGGCCGAGATGCTTTGCCGCCGCAGCCTCGAAATCCGGCGCAAGCTCTTCGGTGATGACAGTGCCCATGTCGGAGTCAGCCTGAACAACCTGGGGCTGATACTCCAGGCGACCGGCGACTATGCCGGCGCGGAGCGGTCGTACCGTGACGCGCTGCGCATCGAGCGCGCGTTGGGAACCGATGCCTATCAGGAGGTCGCCACCACGCTCAGCAATATCGCCGCAGTCCTGCAAGCGCAGGGTGATCTCGACCAGGCGGAGCCACTCCTGCGCGAGGCCGTTGCCCTGAACCGCGAGTTGCACGCTAGCGTGCATCCGGAACTGGCACGCACCATTTGCAACCTCGCGGGGCTACTGCACAACCAAGGGGCACTTCCGGAGGCTGAGGCGCTGTATCGCGAGGCACTCGAGTTGCGCTGGCGCCTGTACGGGGCGCGGCACCCCGAGATCGCGGTCAGCCTCTACGGCCTGGGTGCCGTGCTGTACTCGCAGAACGACTTCGAGGGCGCCGAGCCGTTCTTACGCCAGGCCCTGGCCATGGACCGCGAGCTGCTCGGCAACGAGCACCCCGACGTGCTGCGCGATCTCAACGCACTCGGCGCCACCTACCGTGCAAGGGGCGATCTCGATGGCGCCGAAGCGATCTTCCGCGAGACGCTCGATCTCCGCCGCAAGATCCTCGGCGACGAGCACCCGGACGTGGCTACGAGTATGAACAACCTCGGCTGGCTGCTCGTGGCCAAGGACGAATACGACGAGGCCCGCGCACTTTATGGCCAGGCGCTCGCACTGCGCCGTAGAGTGCTCGGCGACGACCACCCGCTGACGCAGCTCTCGCTGTTCAACTTGGCGGATCTGCTGCTTGAGATCAACAAACTGGACAAGGCCGAACCGCTTTTCCGCGAACTACTCGCCATACGACGCGCGCAACTCGGCGACATGCACCCCATGACCGCCCTGGCTTTCCTGAAGCTCGGCATCGTACTGCGCGACTCTGGGCAGCTTGAAGAAGCCGAAACCGTGCTGCGCCAGAGTGTCGCCGCCCACGCTGCCGCCTTCGCACCCGACGACTGGCACACCGCGTACTGCGAAAGCGGCCTCGCCGACTGCCTGACCAAACGCGGCACGTACGATCAAGCCGAGCAGTTGTTGCTCACCGCACAGGAGCGATTGGCGGCACAGTTCGGCGAAGAGCATGAGCAGGTCCAGCTCGCCTGGCGGCGCCTGGCCAAACTCTACGAGGCTCAGGGCCAGCCCGACAAGGCCGCCCCATGGCGTGCCAGACTGACGCCCGACGACGCCGGCGCGCCGCAACCGGCAAGCGACGACTGACAGTCGCCTGATCGCGGTACATCACTGCTCAGTGTGCCACGCCTCTGTGAGCCGTACAGCCGAGCGTTCGGAAGACAGGAGATTCTCAGGATCTATGCTACGGGGCCACGCCTCCCGCCTCAACGAGCGGCAACGTCAACGCCTGGACCACGTCGAATTCCCCCTCGAACGCGGCCTGGACACGCCGCAAATGGGCGAACGCCGGCTCTGATGAGACCGTGTCGCGTGCGTCGAGCGCGCGGCTGTCGCCCGTCACTCCAAGCACTGGCTCAACCCGGCCGCGCGCCAGCTTCAGCATGGACTGCCCATCCATTGCCAGCGGCGGCTCCAACGTCGCCAGTCGCTGTTTCACTTTCCGCAGCGTTTCCTCCGTCAACGGCTCGGACGATGCCAGCAGTACGAACGTAAGCGGGGCGGCCGGCGACGACAGGTTCCACCATTTGCCGGCATTCGCCGGCACACCGAAACGCCGAACTTGCTGTTGCGTATCGAGCCCATCCGCTGCCGGATACACGATCTGCACGCCCTCCGTCGCGGTGACCAGTGCGACCAATGCGTACGCCGGCGTTGGCAATTCAATTTCCAGCCGCACTATTTCGCCCACGCACAGCGGCAGTGTCTCCGGTTCAACCACACGTGCTTCGGTGGCCGCGCTTGAATTCTTGTACAGCACCTGCATGCGGGCGTCGGCAAGATTGGCGGGACCGCTGGGAGCCACCCGCGGCGGCCGCCCCAGCGACCAGACCAAGATGACCAGTGCCACGCCAACCAGCACGATGCCCAGTCGGCGACCATGTTTTCTTGGCGGCGAAGATGTCCCCGGTGTACCCGACAGGCGGCCCGCGCCGACCGCCTGGTCCAGTGCCGCCGCGAACGCATCAGTGTGGTCGAATCTGTCCGCCGGGTCCGGCGCACAGGCCTGGTCGATCACCGGCGCGATGCGCCTGAACGCCCGGCACATCTCGCTGTCGGGGACACTTGGCGCTTCTGGAAAGCGGTCAATCGGCAAGCCCGACACCATCTCGTACAGCACGCGTCCCAGGCAATACAGATCACCCGAGCGGTCCTGAACACCTTCCGGCGGCGCATAGCTGGGTGTTCCGCCGTCGTAATTCCAGCGGCGTTCGCGGGCCAGCAGGCCGACGTCAGCCAGCTTGGCGACACCGTTGCCGAAGAGGATGTTCGCCGGCTTCACGTCGCGGTGCAGCAGTCCGCTCTGGTGCAGGTGTTCGAGGCCGTGGAGGATCTCGTGCGTGACACTGACGGCGTCGCCAAGCGCCAACGCGCCGCGCAATTCCAGGTCGCGTGCGAGCGAACGCGGCTCGTAGTGCTCCGGATCAAACGTCGGCGCCACCGGATATCCGTCGGTAAGCTCCATGACGTAGTAGAAGTGGCGGTCAGTCTCGCCGACGTGCAGTACGTCGATCAGGTTCGGATGATTGCGTGCGAATGTCTGGTACTGCCGGATGCCGTCGAACTCGATCTCGGTCAGCCCGCTGTCCTTGGGCAACAGCTTGATAGCCCGGCACACGCCGACTTTCGACCGTGCCAACCAAACCTCGCCGAACCCGCCTCGGCCCAGCAGGCGCAACACTTCGAAGTCAGGCACGTGTGGAAGATCGCGATCCTGAGCTGGTTCCAGTGGTGCCGGCGACGGTGACGTGCGTGTGGGGTCCATCAGGCGTCTGCCTTGCTGTTTCGTATGATCCGTGTGGTTGCGGTGCGGATAATCCTGGTGCGCTCGTCGGGATTGAGGTCGGCCAGGGCCTCACGCAGCAGCCTGCCGAGCGTGGCGTTTTCGGCGTCCAGCGCGCCTTGGTCAGTGTTCGGCACGGCGGGAGGTGGGGCGGTTGGGGGCTGAACCGGCTGTTTCCTAGACGCTGTCATTGGAAAGCTCCTGCACGTGCCTTTGGATCCGCTCGAAGACACGATGGCGATTCTGCGAAACCTGGTTCGCGGTCAACCCGAGCATCTCCGCCGTCCGCTGAACCGGCCAGCCGCTGAGCTCCGTGAGCTGAAACGATTGAAACGTCGTCGGCTTGACCTCGGTACGCACGCGGTCGAGCGCCGCGACCAGCAGCGCCTTTTGCCACTCGCGCTCGAACGACTTTTCAAACGGGTCTTCCGCGCGGGTTCCGTCGAGTGCTTCGTCTCCGGCGGTCGCGCGCCGCTTGCGAAGATGGTCGTACGCGCGGGCACGCACGATCTTCTTGATGAGGCCCTTGAATGACCCTCGCTGTCGGTCGTATTGGAACGTCTGCAGCAACCTGAGCAATTCGAGCATGGTCTGCTGCATGACATCCTCGGCGTCGTTCTGTTCGAGACCGACTTTGCGGGCCATGGCGAATGCCAATGGCGCGTAGAGGTGCGCGAATTCCCCCGCGTCGCCAGCCCGGGCCCGCTCAAGCACGCTTAGGCGCGTATGCGTCACGCCACGCATCATCATGCCTCACGTCGCCGCCTGGGGCGCACCTGTGACGCACACTTCACTCAGTGTTCGCAACAGTGCGGCGGCGTTGACACACGATTCTCGAAAAGACTCCCGCAATCCGGCCCAGTCGCGCGGTAAGCCACGCTCCGGGCGATAGTTGCGACATGCTCAGCCCACTCGCAACCAGAATAGCTCCCCGTCGCAGGGATGGTCAACCACCACGTTCGACCACGCGCGCAAAGAAGAACCGGCCGAAGGGCTCCCTTTCTCCGGCCGGTTACAGCAGTGAGCGATGGCTCACCCTAAGCTCAGTTGGTGCCGATGGTCTCCGCGAGATAGAGCGGAACATCCTCCATCCCAACCGGAAAGACGGTGTCGGCCAAGCTGGCCCGCGTCAGGCTGGCTGCCCCGGTCATATCCCACGCCGACGCAGCGTCGTCCATCAGGTGATACTGTTCGCTGCGAGTGTGAAACAGTCCGAGCAAATGGCCCAACTCGTGGCTCGCGATATTACCGATCATATGGCCCATTTCGTCTTCGGCCAGATTCATCGTCGTATATGCCGCGAAAGCGCTAACGAAGACGATCGCGTTGTCGTTGGCGTCCTGGTTGTAGCGGTCCACGCCGTCGGCCAACCCGAGCAACCCATCGCTGCCGCTGCCGAAGTAGACCGTCGAGTGCGCCTCCACCGGTTCGGGTTGTTCGTCGGAGCTCAGCACGACGACGTTATAGCCGGCGTACTGGTCACGGACGGTCTGTACGATGGTGTCCTTGATGACCTGCGTCTGGCCGGCGTAGGCGGCATTCAATGTGGCGGCGTCGAACGCTCCGAATGACAGGGCCGGCCCGTTCTGAATGCTCACGCCGTCGGCGCCTTCGAAGCTCAGCCAGACAATCTGCGTCCGTGGCTCGGGGGCAACGTGTCCACTCCAGGCGGCGGCTTCAAGCTCGAACGTCTGAATGCCGTCCAGCGGCTGGACGCCCACACTCACATGCTTGGCCTCGTGCCGAAAGACGTGCGTGACGGTCTGTCCAGGGACGAGCTTCGCGCGCTGGAGGAGGTTGTAGTCGTCGTCGAGAATTACCACGACGAAGCGGCCTGCGTCGGCGCTGATGGAAACTCTCCAGGTATCGCCGGGCTGGGCCGGGCCCAGGTCAAACAACTCGTAGTCGTCGGCGGCGTAGCCGTCGCCCGAGCGTGCTTCCTTGACCATGGCCGTCTCGTACGCCGCTGACACGTCGAGTTCGGGGCTGGCCTGCTCAAGTGCGGCGACGGGGACGGGCTCGCTGCAACCGGCGATTGAGCCGATAACCATGCCGACGACGGCCACGAGTTGAATGCGCCCGCATCGCCGGGGGGGCGTGTTGTCGGTTGCCGTCGCGTGCATTGCTGGCTCCTCTCACAGGCTCTATGCGGTTGTGTTCGCGGTTCTGACGAAAACCCGCCGCGCTCTCCCGCTTTTCTCGCGGGGACGCAGGTTCTGACACCGCAAGCGCGTTTTTCACAGAGTGGACCCCCGGGAGCGACGAGAGCGGCAGACTCCAACAGCCGAACTCACACACCGCCACTGTCATTCATACTCGTCGGCGACAACACGCATCCGATTTAGTAGCGGCGCAGTCCGCGCCATGGGGAACCGCACCGGGGCAGCTACCCCAGTCGGCGTGGTTTTCGTGCGGCGGACGTGCTACCGTACGACGCCGACAGAATGGCACAGACCTCGTGCCTGTGAGGCTGAGGAAGAGCACGTGAGAGACTCCTGTGCCATCCGAGGAGCACGTCTTGTCAGAGCGAGCAGACATAGTTGTCGCAGGCCACATCTGTCTCGACATCATCCCGAGCTTCGGTGACGCACGAACGCCGTTGAACGAGTTGCTCAGACCCGGAACGCTGGTTGAGATCGGCCCGGCCGTGGTGTCAACGGGGGGAGCTGTCTCGAATACCGGACTGGCCTTGCACCGGCTCGGCCTGCGCGCCCGACTGATGGGCAAGGTTGGAGACGATCTCTTCGGCGATGCGATCCGGGCGATTCTGCGGCGTTACGACGCGGTACTGGCCGACGCGATGATCGTCTGCCCGGGTGTGCAGAGTTCTTACACGGTCGTGCTCAATCCACCGAACGCTGACCGCACGTTCCTGCATTGCACCGGCGCTAACGATGAGTTCAGCGCCGCGGACGTGCCGTACAACGATCTTGGCGGCGCGCGGCTGTTTCATTTTGGATATCCGCCATCGATGCGGCGTTTTTATTCGGATGACGGCACAGAGTTGGAGACGCTTTTTCAGAACGTGCATGAGCGCGGGCTGGTTACGTCGCTCGATATGACCAGGCCTGATCCGGCGTCGCAAGCCGGTCGGGCCGACTGGGACGTCATCCTCCGGCGCGCCTTGCCGCACGTGGACGTATTTCTGCCGAGCCTGGATGAGATCATGTTCATGCTCGATCGACGGCGCCACGAAGAGCTGTGTCGTACGGGTGATCCGGCGAAGTCGTGCGATGGCGACGAACTTGGCGAGTTGGCCCATAGGTTGCTCGACATGGGTGTGGCGATTGTGGGGTTTAAGCTGGGCGACCGCGGGTTGTATGTTCGTACCAGCGGGGACGCCGACCGGATTGGGCGATTGCGCGGGTTGTGGACGAACACCCCAACACAGGCAGTCGAGGCACTTGTTGCGGCGTGGCGAGGGAGAGAGCTGTACTCGCCATGCTTCGCAGTGGAGGTGGCCGGCACAACGGGGTGCGGTGACTGCACGATCGCGGGTTTCCTGGCAGCGTTGCTGAACGCACATGATCCAGCGAGCGCAGTGACGACTGCCGTCGCGGTAGGGGCCTGCGCCGCCGAACAGGCCGACGCCTACAGCGGTGTGCCCAACTGGTCCACCGTTCAGCAACGCATCGCCGCCGGCTGGCCCAGACTACCCGCCACCCTGATTCTGCCCTCCCCACGATCCGAGCCGGGCCAGTAATGGCCCGGTTGACTCGCTGCAAGATGTCACGGCCATAGCTGGGCGGGCTCGGATTCACGCACCTCCGCCGGATGCTGGATGCCATGCCCAAGCGGCAGCGCGGGCATGTTCCACCATTGCGAAACGAGACCTCACTCGTCTTGGCCAGCTTCGGTCGGCCAGCCAGTGCCCTCAACCTCGGCCGCGTGTATTGGCGGCTTACTCGCCGACCAACACCGCCACGAACGCGTCAATGTCGAAGATGTCAACCATCCTGTCGCTGTTGCAGTCGGCGTTGTCGATATGGCAATCGGGATGGGTCGCCTCATATTCGGCTGCGTTGGTGATCGCCTGCACAAAGGCATCGATGTCGAAGATGTCGGCCGACCCGTCGCAGTCCATATCGCCCAGTTCGAACGCCGGCGCCAAGCGCACGTCGTCGTAGTAGATCGACGTAGAGCCGTTGGCAACGAGATCCAGCGCCGCGACGTCGAGTGCTCCGCCGCCCAGGCCCATCGCACCGCCGGTCCAACTGTACTCCGCGACCATCGCGTTGTTGTAATAGACCTGGGTCCAATCGTCGTCCAGGTCGATTACGGCCTGAATCTCGACCCACTCATCGGGCATGTACGGCACATTCACGGTGTTGAGCCCGTTGCCGTAATAGACCTTGAGCATGCCGTCATTGGAATCGAAGTTCAGTTGCAGTGACCAGTCATAATCCTCATGCGGTCCACCATCGACGTAGCTGTTCATCATCACGATATACGAGCCCGCGAACTGACCGGTGCCGCCGGATTGAAAGTCGGATGGGACATACTGCCAAGCCGTGAAGACCCACCGGTCTGACGTGCGTCCCTCGAACTCTTGCACCAGGTCGGTTCCACCGACGACATCCACCGCACCAAGTGGGCTGGCGCTCTCTTCCTCTGTCACGAGCGCGGCGACGGCCGGGTCGTTGTCCCAACCTTTCCATCCGCTCTGTCCATGCAAGTTGCTGCCGGCCTCGTAGAAGTCGAAGTCGTCAAACCAGTCGTCCGCCCAGAGCGTGCCCGAGGAGAAGATCAGGCTGTCAATCGCCATCGGGCCGCTGCTCGGGTCGGTGAACATGATCCAGTGGAACTGACGCCAATCGGGTGGCGGCGTCACGTCAAACGTCATCAGGCACCGCTGCCAGCCGTCTTCGAGAACCAGCGTCTCCTCCTGGATGTTCTCGACCATCGTCCCCGGCGGCGTCAGATGATCCCACCCGATGACGCCGCCCTCGGCCACGTAGAAGTCGAACTGGCAGGAGATGTGCTTCACCCCCTCCAGTTCCTCCAGGTCATCGATCCACACGGTCAGCTCGCCATCGGCCGGCACACCGCCCGGCATGCCGATCACGCCCTCGTGCCCGGCCAGTTCCGCCATCCATGTCGGCGGCATGCTGCCCGCGGTGGTCCACGCCGTGCCTAGATGATCCGGCCAGGCGCAGACCCACACCGGATCAGGCGGCATGATCGCTTCCCCGAGGTCGAACGCACAGCAGTCGCCCTTATCATCGACCCCTTCGCAGTGCGTACCAATGCAGACATTGTCGATCACCGCCGTCCCGCCGGATTCGGCGGTGCCAAAGGTGAACTTGATCTCCTCGAAGTATGGCTGGGGTTTGATAGTCCATTCACGCCAGCAACGTCGCCATCCGCCGCCGAGATCCTCCCAGTGGTTCGGGATGTTGAACCCGCCGGCCGATTCGCGGCCGAGCCCGGTCTTGGCCGATGGACCGCCGATGGTTCCCTGGTCGCAGTATGAGTCGTACTGAACCCAGAGATGCTTGGTGCTGTCATCGCTGCGTCCGTTGTAGACCCAGAAGACAACTGACCCACGTTGCCCGTTGCCCTGAGCACCCATCACTCCCTGTCGGCCGCCGGCGTTAGCGATCCAGCCGGCGTCACCCTCGGGATAAATCGTCGACGGCGGGTTTTCCGGGTTGGGTGTCGCCGTCGTGTTCGGTGGAGAGCTGGCCGTGTCGAAGCCGTACTCCTCAGAAACCGTACGGCCATCGTCATTTCCCCACCACGGCGGCTGGTGCTGCGGTTGTGCGAGGCTGGGGATGGTCCAGACTGCCACGGCCAGGACCATTGATACGGTGACGAAAGCACGAGTTGACGCTGATGCAGACATGTCTATCTCCCTTCGACCCGAGCGTGTCGCGGTCGACCCGCCCGTGGCGGCCCTGCCCCAAATCACATTCTAACCAACCCGAGCCGGCGGCGGCACAGAGATGTTCTGGGTATGGCGGTGATCGTCGGTTCAGGCGTCCGAGTCGACAAACGCGTCCTGGTGACGCTCGGGCAACAGGTGTCGCAGCGTGTATGATGCGATCATGCGGAATCGAGCGGCTGTCTTGACCATTGCGGACGCGGATCTGGCCGCCGGCGAGGTTGAACGCCTCGTGGCGGTCGTGGTTGATGAATTGCCGGGGCTCGATGCGACACTTGTGCACCGCGAGTCGGTGGACGGCGATTATGACACGCTGAGACGCGCTGCTGAAACGTGGATCGGACGCTGCGACCTGTTGCTGCTGCTCGGGGGCTGCGGCGTTGGGCCACGCGACGTAACGCCGGATGCGGTGGCCGCGCTGATCGACAAGCCGCTGCCAGGGTTTGGTGAGCAGATGCGTACACGGCTGTGCGTGCAGGATCCAAACGCCGCGGCCCGACGGTGGGGGGGCGGCGTGGCGGGAAGCACGCTCGTTGTCTGGCTGCCTGGGGCGATCGATGCCTGCAAGGCCTGCCTCTCCAGTCTGACGCCAGCGATTCTGGACGTGTGCCGACAGATTCGGAATCGCTGAATCAGCATTGGATGGCACCGGACGCGGATTCCTGCGATCACACGGGCAGGTCTACAACCTGCCCATGGCACCCGGTGCGGCGGGCGTTTTCGATGGTTGTCGCCATTGGGGCGGCGTGTGGGCGTTTTCTGGAACCTGATGAGGCCGGCGCGCCTTTCTATTCTCGTAGACCCCAGGTGGCGGTCTTGGAGCAGCGAATGACCGGCGTGCCCATGCGAATCCCGAGGACCTTGCCCAAGCCGGCGGCCGGCGACGATGAGTACCTGCTCATCGAGCGGGCCGCCAATGACCGCGAGGCCTTCGCGACGCTGTATCGGCAGCACTATCCCCTGCTCTGCAACCACGTCTATCGCCGTACGGGCGATCGGCACGCCACCGAGGATCTGGTGTCGGAGGTCTTCCTGGCCGCCTTGCGGGCCCTGCCGCGCTACCGGTATCGCGGCGTTCCGCTGAAGTTCTGGCTGCTGCGGATTGCGACGAACCTGGTCAACCGCTGGGCCCGGCGGCGAGTGCGGCTCGCGACAGTGCCGCTGCCGGCGAACCAGGTCGGCGATCCAGGACCTGCGCCGGCATCGAAATCGGGCGAGCATGACGTCGAGCATGCCCGGGATGCTCTGCTGAAGCTCTCGCCCCAACATCAGGCCGCGCTGGCGCTGCACTACTTCGAGGGTCTGGCGGTCAAGGATGTAGCGATCGTCATGGGCTGCCGCGTCGGCACAGTGAAATCGAGATTGGCGCGAGCGCGCGATGCACTCCGCGACGCCCTCAACGAACGGAGATAAGACCGTGACTATGCACAGAGATCCGGTTGATGTCGCGCTCGAGACTCTGAGAGGCCAGCGCTGGCCCGGAGATCAACGCAACATCCAACTGGAGAACAAGCTCATGCGAGAATTCGATAAGGTCCATAGTGATTCACGCGGCGTGCGCCGGCGCTTGCTGATGCCGGCCTTGGTGATTGTCGCGCTCGGTGGCGTCAGCCTGGCGGCGGCCGGCGGATACGCCGTCATCAAGGGTTGGCTCATCACGACCGAGGTCAACGGGCAGGTCGTCGATGTGCGCGAGGTCACGCCCGACGCCGACGGCGGTGTTAGCTTCACGCTGCCAGATTCGGCAATCCAGCCGGACGAGAACGGCATGGCGACCATTGGTCTGAGCGTGGACTCGGGCGAGGCGACGGGGGCCGGCACGCAGACGATGGTGTCGGTTGAACTCACCGATGACGGCGGGCCGCATATCAAGATCACTCCCACGCCGGTGGAAGACGACGGAGAATAACAACTCAGATCCTCGCTGGTCTCGAAAGCCGTCCGTTGGCCAAATGGCTGACGGACGGCTCTCTTAAGAGTGAAGAATGCACAAGGAAGGCGGGGCGGCTGGGGACGCGGGAACGAAGCCCGATGTGGCAGCGAGGGGCATATTCTTGTCGTTTTTGAGCTATTAGGCATCAGCCATCCGCTATCAGCGCGAAAGCGTCGCCGTGGGAATCTTGCCCATGACGAAGAACGCGCGCCCGGCAATCCGCCGCCAAAGTGTGGTACAGCCGCCCCGGCTGTGTTCTCGCGGCACTGGAAGCCGGCTTCCAAGCCACGGATCCATTTCTTCCGCGGCGGACTGCCAGACCGTCATGGTTCCTCGGGCTCGGATCAGCGGCGTAACTGGCCCATCAACTCCTCGAACCGCGCGAAGGTCAGCGATTGCGGCCCGTCGCTGCGGGCCTTGTCCGGGTCCGGATGTATCTCGATCATCACGCCGTGAGCACCCGCGGCCAGGGCCGCCCGCGACATCGGCACCACCCAGCGCCACGTGCCGCACGCGTGCGACGGATCGACTATGATCGGTAGGTGCACCAGTTCGCGCGCCACCGGCACGGCACTCAGGTCAAGCGTGTTACGCGTCGCCGTCTCGAACGTGCGGATGCCGCGTTCGCACAGGATGACCTGCTGATTTCCCTGGACCAGTATGTACTCGGCCGCAGCCAGCCATTCGTCGATCGTCGCGACCATGCCGCGTTTGAGCAGCACCGGCCGATCGACGCGGCCGACCTCCTTGAGCAGGGCGTAGTTCTGCATGTTGCGCGCGCCGATTTGCAAAATGTCGGATTTGCGGGCGACGCGTTCGACGTCGGACGGATGGATCACTTCGGTGATGATCGGCAGGCCGACCGCCTGACCGGCTTCGGCGAGCATGTCGAGACCATCGTAGCCGAGGCCCTGGAATGAGTAGGGCGAAGTGCGCGGTTTGAAGCAGCCGCCGCGCAGGATATCACCGCCGTGGTCCTTGACGGCGTGGGCACAGGCCATGATCTGCTCGGGCGATTCAACGGCGCACGGCCCGGCGATGATGACCGGCCGCGTCCCGCCGATCGTCACGCTGCCGACGTGGACGAGGGTGTCCTCGCCGCGCTGGGCACGCGAGGCGAGCTTGTAGGGCTTCTGTTCGAGCAGTTCGCGCACCGACGCCGACACGACAGGACGCTCTTCGGGCAACGGAGCCTCGTCGGCTTCACGCGGCGCGGGACCGCTGCGCGGTTCAGCCGGGCGACTGGTGGTGCGGGCTGGGTACGAGCCGAGCACCTTGAAGAAGCTGGTGCGTGCAGACAGTTCGCGCAGGGCTTTCTGCACGGGCTCCTGGCCGATGTTGCCTTCGAAGTCGACGTAGAAGAGGTACTCCCACGGATTGTTCGGCCGCGGGCGCGATTCGAGCTTGGTCAGGTTGAGATGGTGCGTGCCGAGAATACCGAGGCACGCCAGCAATGCGCCTTCCTCGTGCCGCGTGGCGAAAATGAGCGATGTTTTGCACGGAATCTGCGCCGCGTATGAGACCGGCTCCTTCGCGACGACGACGAAACGCGTGTAGTTCTCGCGCTGATTCGCCAGATCGCGCTTGATGATATGCAGGCCGTAAATGCGGGCGGCGTCCTCGCTGGCGATGGCGGCTTGCGCCAGGTCCTGTTCGTCGCGAACCTTACGCGCCGCGCCCGCCGTATCGACGAACGACTCCTGTCGGCAGTGCTCAAGCCGGCTGAGAAACTCGCTGCACTGCGTCAGCGCTTCGGGGTGTGAATAGATCCGCCGAATGCGGCCGAGCGGCACCTGCTCGACCGCCAGCAGGCAATGCTCGACACGCAGAATCTCCTCGCCGATGAGCGCCAGGTTCATCTTGCTGAGCAGGTCGTAGGCCGAGTTGATCGTGCCGGCAGTGGTGTTCTCGATCGGCAGCACCGCGCAGCCGACGTCGCCGGCCTGCACGGCTTCGAGCATGTCGCGGAAGCCGTTGAAGCCACGGCAGGCGAGCTCGACATCGCGCGGGCCGAAGTGCTTGATGGCGGCGAGGTGGCTGTATGAGCCCTCGATGCCGTGATAGCCGACAACCAGCGTGCCCTCGGCGGCCGGCTGCTGGCGGGCGGTGAGTTGGCCCTGCTGGCGGCGGACGGAATGGTCGAAGATCTCGCGGAATAGCTGGGTTACGAAGTAACTGTCTATTTTCGCGTCGCGGGCTTTGCCGACGAGGCGCGTCAGGCTGTCCTGCTCACGTAGCATGTCACGCAGGGCGCCGGCGCTGGCGGCTTTCCGCTCCGCGACTTCGTTCACGAATTCCTGTCGCTGCGCGAGGGCCTCGATGATCCGATCGTCAACTTCGTCGAGCTTGCGACGCAAGTCGCCAAGTTCGCCAGCCATAGTCACATCTCCAGTGCCGGGCCGCTGCGTCGGATGTCGAAGTCAGGAAGCATGCGCCCGCGGCCCATTGACACAAAGTGACGCATGGGCCAATCGTACCGCAAGCCCGCCAGCGTTCCCACCATCATCCCGCCCTGTAGCGACGTTCCATCGGCCCTTTGTCCCCACTCAATATGCCCGTCGCCGCCGCCATGTTCCTCACCCTCATTCCTGCCTAGAATGATTCGCTCACAACCCAGCAGGCCCTAAGTGGAACAGCAGGTGACGAAATCGAAAACGACGACAGCGGTAGGGGAGGCAAGCTCTAATGCACGTGCTTTGCGCCGCCTGCTGAACGCCGTCCTGAGCATACTCGGCGTAATCATCCTGGTCGCGCTTACCCGCAGCGGTGAGCTTGATTCGCGGCCGCGGATGGTCGCCATCCTGGTGACGGTTGTCGGCGTTCTCCTCGGCATTCTGGGAACACTGAACATCGGCCTGAGTTGGAGACCATGGCTACGCTGCCTGGCCATAGGCGTGATGGCCGGTGTCCTGGCGACAATTGTGGCGATCATGTTCGCGCTGCGTGCTCAGACCCCCAGCGATCTCGTCCCCGACAGTGAGCAACTCAAGACGCTTCACCGCGATTTTGCGCGCCAGTCAGTGACACAGACACACTTGGCCGTGGCCGTGGCCTACGTGCTCGCTAGCCTGGTGCTGATGCCAAACGCCGGCCACCAGCCGGCCCCGACTGCCGGTGAAGCACCGCAGCCGCCACCCGACGAGCCTCCCAACACCTGACCACGTCGCTTTTGCCGACCGGCCCGCAACCCGCTAACCTAGGCGCGAACGGCCGGCTGGCGGCCGAAATGACTTAGGGCGTCGCCCGGACGCCAGGATGGGCAAGCATGTCCGGAAATCTGTGTGAACATTGCGTCGGCTACTGTTGCCGGCATATCGCGCTGCCGATCGAGGAGCCGACTGACCGGAGCGATTTCGACGACATTCGCTGGTACCTGCTGCACGAAGGGGTGACGGTGTTTGTCGAGGACGGCGAGTGGTACATCCACATCGAGACACCCTGTCGTCACCTTCAGGCCGACCATCTTTGCGGCACCTACGAAACGCGCCCGCAGATTTGCCGCGATTACACGACGGAGAACTGCGACTACCACTCCGGCGATTACGGCTGGGAGCAGCACTTCGCCTGCGCCGAGCACCTGGATGCCTTCGTCGAGGAATTCTTTAGAGGCAAGAAAGAACTGAACGACTCTCATCTACGAAATAGTGATAAGATTGCGAAACACGAACTATTATCGCAATCCTCGAATAACAAGAATCGCAAGGCCGGGCGTCCACGCCTGGGCGTCAAGGCCCGGCCGCACACGCGTCTGCTCGGCGAACAGCGCTACACACGCGCGACCTGCGATACCCATGGCGTGCCACTGCCGCCGCTGGGAGAACCTGAATGAAAATCCAGTCACCGCCCGGCATGCGCGATTTCTATCCCGAGGACATGCGCCTCCAGAACTGGCTCTTCGAGCACTGGCGGGGCGTCTCACGTTCCTTCGGCTTCAGCGAGTACGAAGGCCCGATCTTCGAATTCCTGGCACTATATGAAGCTAAGAGTGGGCCGGGCATCGTCTCCGAGGTCTTCAACTTCCAGGATCGCGGCGAGCGGCATTTCGCGATCCGGCCGGAAATGACGCCGACGCTCGCCCGCATGGTCGCGGCCCGCGCCAACACGCTGTCGCGTCCGATCAAGTGGTTCAGCCTGCCGCGCATGTGCCGGGCGGAACGGCCGCAGCGGGGGCGTCTGCGCGAGTTCTTCCAGTGGAACGTGGACATCCTGGGCATGGACGACGTGCTGGCTGACGCCGAGGTCATCGCCGTTGCCGTCGCGTTTCTTAAACGCGTCGGTCTCACACCCGAGGATGTCGTCGTCAAGCTAAGCAGTCGCGCGCTGGCGACCGCGATTCTGACCGGTACTGGATTAGCTGAAGACCAGGTTGAGCCGGCTTTCCAACTCATCGACCGGGCTGAAAAGCTGTCGCCCGACGCGTTCGAGGAGCAGTGGTCGGCGCAGTGTGGCCAAGCAATCTCGGCCGCCACCGTGCTGGAGTTGCTGGCGGGGACCGACCTGGATGCGTGCTTGAGCATGGCCGGAAGCGGTTCCGGGGACACTGGCAGGGGGGCCGCTGAGGAGTTTCGTGCCCTATGGGACAACCTCGCGCTCTTCGGCGTCCAGGACTTCTGTGAGTTTGACCTGCGTACCGTGCGCGGTCTCGCCTATTACACTGGTCCAGTTTTCGAGGTCAAAACACGCAAACTCGGCCTGCGGGCGCTGTTTGGCGGTGGCCGCTATGACAATCTCACGCAAGTGCTTGGCGGGCCACGTGTTACTGGCGTCGGATTCGGTGCCGGCGACGTGCCGATGCTGGAGTGCCTGAAGGATCTCGGCAGGCTGCCGACGCTGGGCGACGAGTTGGACGTGTTCATAATCGACGCGGACGCCGAGCTGTTTCCGAAAGTGCTCGAAATCGCTGGCAAGCTGCGCCAGACGGGCCTTACGGTTGATTTCTCATACAAGCGTCAGGGCCTGGGTAAGCAGTTCAAACAGGCGTCCGCGCGCAACGCTCGGACCGCAGTCATCGTGGGGTCTGAACTGACGGAACGCGGCGAACTAACCATCAAGAACCTGACCACCGGCGATCAGCGAACTGTGGCCGCCGAGACATTCCTGGCCGATCCACGCGGCGAACTGACCAATCAAAAGACAGTAGCATCTCGGTGAAGTCGGCCGGTGTGCGTCACAACTCGGCATCCGTGCGTGCCACGGCTTTGTGAGCCGTGTTTTCTCGTAGGCACCAAGCGCGCCGCGGCACGCGCGAATCGGCGAGGCCGTTGGTGAACCGCAGGCGTTCTTGAATCGGAGGACACTGCTCACGAGTAGTGGCACCTGTGTGGCCCAGTGCGGGTGTGAGAGTCGGGAAGGCTTGGGAACCCGAAGGAGGGGGAACATTCGACAACGAGAGGTGAGGTGTACGTAATGACGCGTGTAAATCGTCACCGACCTCGTATGTCCGATAATATATATTATGTTGCGTTCTACAATTACGGCTTTACGAAACTGCGGTTTGGTGGCTGGGGAACCCGCGACCCGGCTATTTCTTCTCCTTCGCCTGCTCTTCGTCGAGCTGGGCAAAGTCCACACGGTCCTGGATCATGAGTTGCTTTTCGCGGCGGGTGGTGTCGAACACGTACAGCAGCATCTGCTTCGCCGCCGCGTCCATTACGATCAGGCCTTCCTTCGAGCTGCTGATGCTCTGGGTGGCCATGATGTAGTCGCTGCCGCGGTCGTTCATGCGGGATGCGTAGGCCGGTTGCGGGCTCAGCGTGATCAGCAGGAACCCGACGAACAGGATGCAGGCCGTGACGCTCAGAACGCCGATGGCGAAGGTCTTGCCGTCGATGGCGGGCGTGGGCTGGTTCATGGAGCTACTCTTTGTTCCTGAAGTCGGTTTCAAGGTCGCGATATCCGGCGTAGACGAGCTTGTCCGGACCGCGGTCATAGAAGAACGAGTGCAACACGCGGCGTTTCACGTCCAGCACGAAGATGCCGTCGAAGCTGCTCATGATCTCGGCAGTCACGATCAGGTAATTGCCGCCCAGCCCGGCGTCCTGCGCCAGGGCCATCGGCGGCGAACTGCTGACCAGCATAATACCCGTGAGCAGCGCGAGATTGACGCAGACCAGCAGTGAAACCCAGAAGCGCTTGCCCATCGCAGGCTCCCATTAAACGCGTCACGAGGGCGCGGATCAGTCCAGGTGCGACCGGTGCGGGTTCTTGAATGCCGTCACCAGGCAGCCCGCCGTGAACAGTGTCGCCGCCAGCCATTGGGCCCACGGCGTGCTGTGTTCACGCTTTGAAATACCGGGTTCGCGCCAGGTCTTGGCGGGATCATCGTCACTCGCCGCCAACGCCGGTGTCACACACATCACCAGCGCTGCGATCATCACACCAGCGCGCATTAATCTGCCGCGTTGTTGCCTCATCGTTGCCACTCCAAAACACAGCCTAATCAGACAGACTATGCTAATTCGCAGGGCCTGACTTGGCAACGGGCACGGGGATGTTCGCAGTTTGGCCCGGCTCTATGAGCCGTGTCCATGGGTGCTGGCAGGCATCAGCACGGCTCGCAGAGCCGTGGCACACCGGTCGGCGACCGCGTTGATTCGTTATGGCCGCCCTTCCGCGCGGTTTGACATTTCGTTGAGCCAGCCCTCCAGCTTGGTTTCAACAAAGTCGCGTACGCTGGCCGGCAACTCGTCGTCACGCAGGATAACATCGATCGCGGCGCCGTCGTCCAACGGAAACGTGACGCGATACAGGCGGGATGATTTTCCGACACTACGTGGTGATTCACCGGCCGGGCCCGAGAAGTGCACGCCGTCGGGACCGACCTGGTATTCCAACCCGGTGCGACCACACACGAGCTCCAAAATCTGCCGCACACGCACGCCACGCTGAATTATGTCCACGGTGCTATCGCGTGCCGCGACACGTTGCAACGAGCCCGGCTCGAAGAACATCGTGACGCCAATTCGTCTCCCAAGATCGACGAGCAGATCGTCCAACGCCGTCCGCTGATAGCTCATGTCCAGTGGTCGGTCGAGACGTTGCTCGACGTCCGCCAGCAGCGTGCGTATGACGATCGTGTCCCCATCCGGCAACCAGACCCAACCGAGTGCCTGCGTGGCAGCTTCAAGCTCGCGCAGTGCGTTCGGCGCTCGCACCTGTGTTAACAGCTCGTCCAGAGCTTCCGGCGGCTCGGCTTTGGCGTCCAGCTCGAAGCGTCGCGTAATCGCGGCATGGTCCAGATTAGCCCAGTGATCCTTTGCCAGCACACCCAGCAGCGCGACTTCCTTGATCGTCATGCGCCGGCCGATGCGTTCGAGCACGGCTGCCGGCCGCACACGCACGCGGTCGTCGACCACCTCCATTGCCAGGCCAAGCCCGTCAAAGAGCTGCTCAAGGCCTTGTCGCAGCGGCAGGTCTTCAATGACCAAAGCAACGCGCGTCCGCGCGCCATACGGCATCAGTTCCAGCGTGCCTTCGTCGAGTTCGAAGCGAACGCCGGTCGCTTCCTCCAACTCCGCCAAAGCCTCGCGTAGCGGGCGATCCTCGATGCGCACCTGGCTGACGCTCTGATCGAGGGCCTCTTCAAGCAGGTCGCGCACCTGGTCCGCGCTGGCTGACGACGTGCCGACCACGACAACGGCCAGCGTGAGCCATCCGGCGAGCGTGGCGATTCGATGAGTGGCGCTGACGGCGTACAACATCTTCGTTTCCTCTAGTAGAAGCCGACGAGATCGGGATCTGATGTGGTTTGAGGCCGACTTGGTGGCGCGGTGAAGACGAATACGATCGAGTCGCTGGGCACGGCTGTTGCCGTTGAATCCATCGGCGTCTCGCCCGGCAGCACCGTGACGGTGGCCAGTGCCACACCGCCATGAGATGACACGACCGCCCCACCGACCGGCATGATCAAGGCCCGGGCGTTGCCGCGCGGTGCACTTGGCTGTGGCGACGGCGTCGAGGGCAGATTGAAGACAAAGACCAGCAACGCCGCGGCAACGCCGACGCTGCCAAGGGCCAGCACCAGGCGCCAGTTTCGCCGTCTTGATTCGGATCGTGCCCCCCCGCCGACGATTCTGGCGGATGTCCGCTGCTGGAACCGCTCCCAATCGACCTTTCGGGTAACATCCGGCAGGCGTTCGAGAGCTTGGTCAAGCGGCGCCTGCGACTGATCCGTGGCATCGCTGATCGCCGACGCGGCGACCTTGCCGCGAAAACTGTTCCAATCCACGGATTCCGGCACGCGCATGACACCCAGCGTGAGTTCGTGCACCCGGACGTACTGATCGCGAAGCGCGCGCAGCTCAGCCGAGCCCGCGACGGCGGCGTCAACCGCTTGTCGCAGGTTGTCGCGCGTCGGCTCATCGAGCCAGTCGCTGACGAGTTGTTCAAACGCCTCGCGATCCACGTCGGTAGTCCTTTATCACAGGTACTCCACCAGTTCGGCACGCAGTTTCTTGCGGGCTTGAAAGACGTGCCACTTCACGGCTTCGACGCTGCATTTCATGATCGCCGCCACTTCTTTCTGTGGCAATTGCTCGATGCTGAAGAGAATCAGGGCCAGACGCTGCTGGTCGGGCAGGCTGGCGATTCGCTGCTGCACGATCTCGGCCAATTCGCCCGCCAGCATCTGGCTCTCGGGCTGACTGTCCGACGATCGGCGGTCGGCCACCAACTCGTCGCTCGAACGATCGCTGTCGAGTATGCAATCCTCGAGCGAGATCTTCGGCACGCC
>JAFGRR010000283.1 GCA_016935035.1 Phycisphaerae bacterium
AAACTCGCTCAGATCCAGCGTAATCGACCGCGACCCGCCATAGACGTTGATCGCCACGAGCAACTGCTGATCAGCATGATGCCGCACGAACGCCCACACGCGTGAGCTGCTGTTATCAACGGGATAATACGTCCCGCGCCGCAGCGCCACGTTCGCCTTCCGCGTCGCGATCAGCAGCCGGTACTCCTCCAGCAGCGACCCCGTAACGCCAAGCTGCTCCTCGACGCTGCGCCCGTCATTGTTCTGCTCGATCCGCCCCGTGTACGCACTGCTGTTCAGCACGAAGTAGTTGCTCATCGGCGCCCCGGCCACCGCGTTCCACTTGAACGGCTCGCGCATCGGGATGTCCGACGCGTCGCCGTAATAGCTCGCGTTCTTCGTCCCCTGCATGCCGATTTCATCGCCGTAATAGACAATCGGCGGAAACGGCTGCGTCATCAGAATCGCCGCGGCGGCCTTGGCCTTCTCCAGGCTCCCGCCCAGAACCGATGTCAGCCGATCCACGTCATGATCGCCGATGATCCCGACAAACAGCCCGTCTGTCGGCAGTTCGCCCAGCGTCGCCGACATCGAGCTGTACAAGCCCGCCGTGCTCTCGTTCGACAGCGCGTCACGCGCCGCGAACTCGAACGGCTTGCTCATCGTCGCGTCAAACGTCGGCTGGAGGTTGGCGCCGGTGATGCCCCAGTCGGCCTGCTCAGCGAACGTGAACACGTCCGGCTTGACCGACACCAGCGCCGCCTTCCACGGCACCCAGAAATCCGTCAGGTTATATCCCCACCCGTTCGGCCCCGAGTTGTACCACTCCCACACGTGATCGAGCCGATAGCCGTCAATCCCGTCGTTCGGATCGCCGTCGCCATTCGGATCGAGCCAGTGCATCGACCAGTCGATCACCTGCTGCCTGGCGTCGGCGTTGTTCAGATTCCAGTGAATGTGGCGGACGGTGCTGCCATTCCAGGTCGTGTACGTGCTGCCCAGATACTCCGTATTCGCGGTGTTGGTGAACGCCAGCCAATCGTCATAGACGCTCGAAGGGTTGTTGTACGCATCCGGAAACCACGGCGCATAGTCGCGGTTGATGCCATACACGACAAAGTCGATAAACACCTTGATACCACGTGCATGCGCGGCATCGACGAACGCCAGGAAATCCGCCTCGCTGCCGAACCACGCATTGACCTGGTCGGCCGGCCCGTGCTGATAGCCGTGATACGCCGGCGACGGAAAGATCGGGTTCATCCAGATCGCCGTCACCCCCAGAGTCTCCAGGTAATCGAGCGACGCCGTCATCCCGCCGAAATCGCCGAACCGCGCCGAGTCGTTATCGGAATCCCGCCAGGCAATCGGCATGAAGTGATAGAACACGTCGTCAACCGGCTCGCGCCCGTCCAGCGGCGCCGCCGCGGCACTGGCGCACGCCAGCAGTATCACGAATCCCCGCCCCCACTGGCGGCAAAACAGCATAGCGACAATCCTCAACAGGCCCCCGACTCCTATCTTCATCCTAGCCGACGAATCCGACCGGACAAAGCGCGGTCAGGAAATGGTCACCTAGCACCGTGTATCTCGCCCGCAACGCGTGCCCCCAGTCAGAACCCACCTTGCCAGAGGTGGGCCACCTTCGGGCCTCCCGCGCGGCGTCCCCCCGCAAACTCACGCCCGGTGCCCCACCCTTTCAAGGGTGGGGGACTGTCCTATGCTCTCAACGACTAGGGGCTTGCCTCCTTCGCGCCCAGCCCCCCCGGTCCTTCCCGCAAACTCACGCCCCCGCAACCCTCTTAACACAATCCGCAAACTGCGCCCCGCGAACGCGATAATCTCGGAACATGTCCCAAGACGCACACCCCGGCGACAACAGTACCGAATCTCCCGCGTCAGCATGCCGATGACACGCCGCCACCGCTTCTTCCAGCGACCCGCACAATTCCGCCGCCGCCCCGCGCTCACGCAGCGACGCGTGCAACCCCGGCCCTGTCTGCCCCAGACACGCGGCGAAACGCGCCTTCTTCGCCACCGCCTCGACCGCCGGCGTCAGATCAGATTTCTTGTCATAGCCGCCGAGAATGATGAGTGTCGGCCCGTCGATCGCGTTCAACGCCGTAATCACCGCCTCCGGCGTCGTGCACTTCGAGTCATCGTAATAGCTCACGCCGTTGACCGTCGCCACCCGGCACAGCCGATGCGGCAGCCCCGCAAACCCCGCCAGCGCCTTCACCGTTTCCGCCGGCTCGATCTCCAGTATCCGCGCCACCGTCAGCGCCGCCGCTGCGTTCAGCCGATTATGCCTGCCAGGAATCGCCAGCCGCGCATCCGCCCACGCCAGCCGCCGCTCACTGCCGCCAGCCAGCCCCACCGCCGTCGGCGTATCTCCATCGAGCCCATAGCACCACACACCGGCCTCGCCCAGCTCGCGCGTGACCGCCTTACGCAATTCCGGCTCGTCCCCGATTATCAGCGCGTCCCGGCTCCGATCCTGAAACCGCCCGATGTTCAGCTTATCCGCGACATACGCCGCGAAATCACCGTGCCAGTCAATATGGTTCGGCGTGATGTTTGTAATGACCGCGACGTGCGGGCTCCAGCGTACCAGCGGCGTGTAGTGCAATTGAAAACTCGACAACTCCAGCACCACGATGTCGTCACGCGTGATCTCCGCCAGGCTATCCAGCAGCGAACGCCCGATGTTCCCGCCCACCAGTACCCGGTGTTTGTCCTGCGCATGTTCCAGAATGTGCCCGATCATCGCCGTGATGGTGCTCTTGCCGACCGAGCCGGTCACGCCGACGCACGTCGCTGGACAGCGTTCGACAAACAGGTTCATCTCGGTCGTGATCGCCACTCCGGCCGCGCGTGCGATCTGAAGCGGCGGCGCTCCCGGCTTCACCGCCGGATTCGCCACCACCAGTTCCGCATCACTGAAGTCACGCTCGTCATGCCCACCGAGATGCAATGTCAGATCAAGCCCGTCGAGTTGCTTGAGCGACTCGGCCAGATCGCCCGCCCCCTTCATATCCGAGACGGTCACC
>JAFGRR010000284.1 GCA_016935035.1 Phycisphaerae bacterium
CGCGAGCGTCGTGGTGGCGACGGCCAGCAGGCAACCCGTGATGAGCACGACCCGATACACCGTTTCATTCATGACGAAAACTCCACTGTAAGTACCGCCACCCCGGCCCGTATGCTAACTGGGCTTCGCCCGAGTCGCAAAGCCCCCGAGGATCTTGCGGCCGCTATGCGCGACGCCACCCTCAGCGTTATCATCCTTCCATGCCAACGCCAGACCCTGCTGCCGGCAAAAACCTCGACGACAGCCGCATGACCATCGGCGAGCACCTGATGGAGCTGCGCGGCTGCGTCATCCGCTGCCTGCTGGCGCTGATTGTGGCGTGCATCTTGCTGGCGTGGCCCTCGAAGTACATCCTGTCCATGATCGTGCGCCCCGTCGTGCTCGTCCTGCAACGCCACGGTCAGCCCGACAACCTGCTCCAGACCAGCCCGACCGAACTGATGACGATCTACCTCAAGACCGTCGTCATCGCCGGCGTCATCGTGGCTTCGCCGATCATCCTCTACGAGTTCTGGAAATTCGTCGCCGCCGGCCTATACATCCACGAGCGGCGCTGGGTGCAAAAGATCCTGCCGCTGAGTGTCGGGCTCTTTCTGGCCGGCGTGGCGTTCATGTACAGCATCGTGCTCCTCGTCAGTCTTAATTTCCTCGTGGGCTTCGGCGAGTGGATTCCGCTACCGCAGCCGCAAGCCTCCGCTCTGGAGGAGGTGTTCCTGCGCGACACAGGAGACGAGTCGACCAGCTCTCAGCCCTCGCTGGAGAGCACACCGCCGATACCCATCCTGTCCCATGACCCGCAGGAGCCGCCTGTCGGCGGGCTGTGGTACAACGCGCCGCAACGCAAGCTGAAGCTGCGCACCGGCGACCAGACCTTCGCCGTGCAGATGCTGGTGAACAAGGACCGGCCGCTGGTGACAACCTATTTCAAGATCGGCGACTATCTGACTTTTGTGCTGACGATGTCGGTCGCGTTCGGCGTTGCGTTTCAGGTGCCGCTGATGGTCGTGGCCCTGACGCGCCTGGGGATCGTCACGGTCGATGGGTTCCGCAAGGCGCGCAAGTTCGTGATCCTGGCGATTCTGATCATCGCCGGCCTGCTGGCCCCCCCCGAAATATCGAGCCACATGCTCTTATCCATCCCGATGATCCTGCTGTTCGAACTGGGTCTGCTATTCGCCGCCCGGCAAAAGAAGCGGCCACGGCATCGAACTGGCCCACAACAGCCCGAGTGACTGCAAAAGCCAGGTCTCCTGGCAGTCGTTCGCGGGATTGGATGAACCCGGCCACTACTGGCCGCGGCTAGGATCGTGGTCAAGCCTGGGCCGCACTACTTCTCCGCCTTCCGCACCTTCGCCCACGTGTCCTTCAGCGTCACCGTCCGGTTGAACACCTGGCGCTCGTCAGTCGAATCCGAATCTGCGCAGAAGTAACCCAGCCGCTCAAACTGGAAGCGATCACCCGGCTTGGCCTGTGCCAGGCCCGGCTCCAGCTTGCAGCCGGTGACCAGCTCGAGCGAATGCGGGTTCAGGTTTGCCGTGAAGTCCTGTCCCTCTGGCGTGTCATCCGGATCTTCCTTCGTGAACAGGTGGTCGTAGAGCCGCACGTCGGCGTCGATGGCGTGCGATGCCGACACCCAATGCATCGTGGCTTTGACCTTGCGGCCGTCGGGCGCGTCGCCGCCGCGCGTCGCCGGATCATACGTGCAGCGCAGCTCCACGATCTCGCCGGTCTTTTCGTCCTTCACCACACCGGTGCATGTAATGTAGTACGCGTAGCGTAGCCGCACCTCGCGCCCGGGCGCCAGACGGAAGAACTTCCGCGGCGGGTCTTCCATGAAGTCGTCGCGCTCGATGTACAGCACGCGCGAGAACGGGACTTTGCGCGTCCCCGTCGAAAGATCCTCGGGGTTGTTGATCGCGTCTAGCTCCTCGACCTGATCCTCAGGATAGTTCTCGATCACGACCCGCAGCGGCCGCAGTACCGCCATCACGCGCGGCGCCGTCTTGTTCAGATCCTCGCGAATGCAGTGTTCGAGCAGCGCGATGTCGTTGATGCCGCTGTACTTGGCAACGCCGATGCGCTTCAGGAAGTCGCGAATCGCCTCGGGCGTATAGCCGCGGCGGCGCAGCCCACAGAGCGTCGGCATGCGCGGGTCGTCCCAGCCCGTAACGTGCCCATCCTCGACCAGCGTCAACAGCTTGCGCTTGCTGAGCACAGTGTAGGTGATGTTCAGGCGCGAAAACTCGATCTGCTGCGGGTGATGGATCGGTTCCGGCCGGCCCTTGTTGATTGCGTCGATGAACCAGTCGTACAGCGGGCGATGGTTTTCGTAATCGAGGTCGCACAGCGAGTGCGTCACGCCCTCGATCGAGTCCTCGAGCCCGTGGGCCCAGTCATACATCGGGTATATGCACCACTTTTCGCCCGTGCGGTGATGTTCCGCGTGCAATATGCGATACATGACCGGGTCACGCATGTTGACGTTCGGGTGCGCCATGTCGATCTTGGCCCGCAATACACGCGAGCCGTCCGGAAACTCGCCCGCGCGCATCCGCTTGAACAGGTCCAGATTCTCCGCCGGCGCGCGGTCGCGGCACGGACTGTTCTTGCCGGGCGCCGTCAACGTGCCGCGGGTTTCGCGGATTTGGTCCGGCGACTGGTCATCAATATAGGCCAGGCCCTTCTCGATCAGCTCGACCGCATAGTCGTACATCTGCTCGAAGAAGTCCGACCCGAAGTACAGGCGATCTTCCCAGTCATAGCCGAGCCAGCGCACGTCGTGCTTGATCGCCTCAACGTACTCGTCATCTTCCTTGACCGGGTTGGTGTCGTCGAAGCGCAGGTTGCACTTGCCGCCAAAGTCCTCCGCTATGCCGAAGTCGATCGAGAGGGCCTTGGCGTGTCCGATGTGCAGATAGCCGTTGGGCTCGGGCGGAAAACGCGTCTGCACGCGACCGCCAAAACGCCCCGTCCGCATGTGTTCCCTGACTGCCTCGCGAATGAAATCCGAGCGTTCGCCACCCTCGGCGCCACCCGCCGTTGGCTTGTCGCTGTCCGGCTTGGCCATGAGTCTGCACCTCAAACAGTATGACAGGCGGCGGCCCCAGTCGGACCCCGCCCCTGACACTCGCACAAGCGCGTGATAATACCGACTGCCTCCACCTCTAACAATGCACACCCATCAGCGCCCGAGCGGCAGTGCGTGGGCATACTCAGGACCCGCCGGGTGCCGGGTGCCCCACGGCTTTAACCGTGGGGGACTGATTGGGACAATGCGCAAGTTGCTGCGGCACGTTCAACGGACACATCGGTCCCCCACCCTTGAAAGCGTGGGGCACCCGAAGGCCCAGGTCCGCCCATGTCTTGGCCAACATCCACGGGCAGGTCCGCGACCTGCCCATGGCAGCCAGCCCTCGGTCATCGTACTTCCAGCACCGTTTCCCCGCATTTCCACACCCGACCGCGATCTTGTACGATGCCAGATTGCCCCCGGCCCCGCTTGCGGGCCGCCGAACGCGGAGTACACACGAGCATGAGCAACATCGTCCGGACCCGTTTTGCCCCCTCGCCCACCGGCTATCTGCACATTGGCGGTGCACGCACCGCCCTGTTCAACTACCTCTTTGCCCGGCGGGCCGGCGGCAAGTTTGTCATTCGCATCGAGGACACCGACCAGACCCGTAACATCGCCGGCGCCGAGCTAAAGCTGCTCGAAGATCTGCGCTGGCTCGGCCTCGAGTGGGATGAAGGCCCCGAGGTCGGCGGCCCGCATGGCCCTTACTTCCAAAGCCAACGTCTCGACCTATACGACGCCTGTGCCCGCCAGCTTCTCGACAGCGGCCTCGCCTACTACGCCTTCGACACCCGCGAGGAACTCGAAGCCATGCGCCAGGACGCCCAGAAGCGCGGCGAACGCGGCTTCCGCTATTCCCGGCCGGCAACATTTCCGTCCGAGACCCAGGCCCAAAAGGCCCGCGACGAGGGCCGCCCGGTTGTCGTGCGCTTCAAAATGCCCGAGCGCGATTGGGTCATCAACGACCTGATCCTCGGCGATGTGAACGTCAACGCCACCGAGTTGAGCGATTTCGTCATCGTGAAGGCTGACGGCTGGCCGACATATCACTTCGCCGTTGTGGTCGATGACGCCGCCATGCAGATTACTCACGTTATGCGCGGCCAGGAGCACCTGCTCAACACGGTGAACCACAACGCGTTGCAGGAGGCCTTCGGCTATCCGAAGCCCGCCTGTGCCCACATGCCCATCATCTTCACGATGAAGGGCACCAAGATGAGCAAGCGCGAGAAGGACAAGGCCCTGCGCGACGCCGTCAAAGCCGCTGGTTTCGACGACGCCCGAATATCGGAGATCGTCGGGCTGGATGATCGCGAAGCCGCCAAGGCCTGGCGCAAGGGCGATGCTCCGCTGCCGAGCGATGGACTGCTACGCCTCGCGCATGCCCTGAACGTGGCACTGCCCGAGATCGACATCCACGACTTCCGCGCCAGCGGCTATCTGCCCGAGGTGATCGTCAATTTCATCGCGCTGCTGGGTTGGTCCGCCGGCGACGACCGCGAGAAGTTCACGCTCGACGATTTATGTCAGGCCTTCAGCATCGAGCGGGTCGGCAAGACCAGCGCCAAATTCGACCGTGAAAAGCTGCTCAACTTCAACACGACCGCCGCCGCCGAGGCCTCAACCGAGCGTCTCGTCGCCGGTCTGCGCGACTACGTGACGCTCAATCCCGAGAGCCCGCTGGCCGCACTGGATGACGCGATGCTGGCCCAACTCGTTGACCTCAACCGCGGTTTCCGCACCTTCCGCGACATCGAGACCAAGGCTGGCGCCCTGTTCGTTCCTGACGAGCAGATTCAGTACGACGCCGGTGCCGTCAAGAAGTGGCTACTGAAAGGCGATGGCGAGGGCACGCGCGGGCTGGCGGATTTGCGGCAGGAACTCGAGACGTTGTCAGATTGGTCGGCGGCGACGATCGAAGCGCTGATCCGCGCCTGCGCCGACAAGCATGAGCTCGGCCTCGGAAAGGTTGCCCAGCCCCTGCGTATCGCCGTCACCGGCATGACTGTTAGCCCGTCGATATTCGAGACCTTGGCGATTCTCGGCCAGGCGCGTACATTGGCACGCATCGATCGCGTGCTCGATCAAATCAAGGCCGGCGGAACCGAATAGCCCCTGGCCGCTTCATGCCGCCCACGAGGATATCGCATGACCCGTGTATATCGCCAAGCGTCCTGCCGGCGGCACCCGCGCGGGAGTGTGTGCCTGCTAATGGGGCTGCTGGTCTTGACGGGCTGCGGCCGTTCGCTGGCCGGCCGTTGGCAACTCGTCAACGCCTCACCCGGCCGCGAGGTCTTCGCGCTGGACGACGTCGAGTTCACCAAGGGCGGCCAATTCACGGCGACGGCGACGCTCGAAGGCCGCACACGCCAACAGGCCGGCGCATACCGCTACAATGGCGTTCACCTGGTGTTGCTGCCATCCACCGGCGGGCAGCAGAAATACAACGCGCAGCTAAGTCTAAATACGCTGCGACTTTCAGACGGCGACCGGCGCGTGACGTTGGAGCGCGAATGACATGAACCCTACCCCCACCAAGCTGCGCCGCCGGGTGATTTATACCGGCCATGTGCAAGGCGTTGGTTTCCGCTACACGACCTACAACGTCGCGGCCGGCCATGTCGTCGTGGGTTTCGTTCGCAACATGCCGGACGGCACGGTTGAGTTGGAGGCCGAGGGTGACCTCGGCGCCGTGGAGGCCTTCCTGATGGGCGTGCAGCGTCACCTCGGACGTTACATCCAAAACACGACCATCACCGACATCGCGCTACTCGAAGCCGAAAGCGCCTTCATCATCCAGCACTGACCCCGCACTTGCGTCGGGGCCGCGCTATCCTCCCGGATTATTCGGCTGCACCGGTGTTACGCCGGTCTCCTCTTTTTCTTTCGGCCCGCGTTCGCCGGCCTTGCGTCGATACTCATCCATGCCGGGCGGTTCTGGGAAGGTCTTGGCGACGTCGAAGTCGGCCATCTCACACTCGCCCGTGAGTCGGTCCAGCACCGCGTCGTAGACCTCCTGCTTCATGAAGACCGGCGCCCCGGCCCACAGGCGGACCTTCTCCAGCGTCTGAAGGTAGTTCACGCTGGGGATATCCATGATTTCACGGAAGACGTCCACGTACATCTCGCGGATTGGCGGCAACCGCATGCGATCGTTGCCGGTCTTGGCCTTGTCGTCCATGAACGCCTGCCTGAACCGGTTGGCTTGGTCAACGAGCTTGGCCGAGGCGATCTGGTTTCCCGCCGCCAACTCCATGAGTGACCGTTGCAGCAGGCCCGCGACCGCGCGGATCGTTTCGCGCTGAATGCCGAACGACTCTTGGTATGTATCAACCACGAAGTCGCGCAGCGTCTTATGATACTGCTCCTGGATCATGCCTTGGGCGTTCCGCCCGTAGGTCTCGCGCAGGTACTCGTAATACTTGGAGGCCGCGTCGATTCGATTGGCCCAGTAGAGCGTGCGGATGCCTTCCTTCAGGAAGTTCACATGCCCCGAGCTGAACAGGTCACCTACGCCTGGACCATCGGCCACGCGCGTGTTGTACCGTTTCGCGTATTCCACGTACGCCTCGTTCATCGACTCGATGAACGCCGGGTCCGGCATCATGTTGAGATACGACAGGTGAATGCGCTTCGGATCCGGGAACGGCTCGAAGAACATCTTGTTGCCGCGCGCCAGGTTCTGGAGGCTGAACAACAGGATGCGAATCATGTTCGTCTTGTCGTTGTTGAAGTCGCTTCTGGTGCCCTCGGCCTTGATCAGAGCCATCGTGGACCAGTACAGGCTCTGCGAGCCGACGTGCCGCCAGTCCATCGGGCCGAATTGCTGCACCAGTTTGACCATGTGGTCCGGGTCGTTCTTGTAGACTTCGAGCAGCACCTTGCGTTGCAGGAAGTGCACCAGCGCCAGACCGGCGGGCCGCAGCTCTCGCACACCGACGATCTTGTCGAGCCGGTCCAGTGATTCCGCGTCAGCCGTTGCCCGCGCGCGACGCGAGTACTTGCCGCGCAGCGACGGATCCGCCAGTTCGCGGTAACGCGCGAAAAACCTGAACCCCAGCCCATCCTCGGACCAGTACCGATCCTCGGCCAGCGGGTCGTCCGTGATGAAGATGCCCAGTTCACGCAGGTCCTGGACCATCTGGCGCGTCTCGGGCACGGCCTTGTACAACTCGTCGAGTGTGTGCGGCGCCTCGGCGATCTCCTGGATCCGCTTCAGGGCAGCCGCCTGCTCCAGCGCCGTCCGATTGTAAGTCGCCAGCGTCTGCCCGGGACCCTCGCGCAGATTGGCGCCCGGCTCATCCGCCTCGGTGGGCACGGCCTCGCCACGCTCCTCGGCCTTGCGCCGCTGCGCCTCGCGAATCTGCTCCTTCTCAACCTCGGCCGCCTTGAACAGGGGATCGGCTTTCACATCAAACGCCAACTGCTCCATGACCTCGTCGGCGTTGTACTGAAACTCCGGCGGAGGCGGCGCGCCCAAAAGCACGTGCATCCGCCACGCCCAGTTGATCTTGTAGACCTGGTGGAACTCGTCGACCGTCGCCCCCATCTTGTTGTGGAAGATCCACGCCAGTTGCTTGTACAGATTCACCGAACGCGGGTTGTACTGAAGCCCCCTGTCTCGAATCAGGGTCGCCCCGCTGTACACCCAGTGCCAACGCTCCTCGGGTGTGAACGTCGTGACCGAGATGTTCCACGCCATATTCCAGGACTGGAATTCCCAGACCGCCGGAAAGTGCGGCTGAAGCTGGCAGATCCACTCGGCGAGCTGCATGGCGTCGTAATAACGCCCCTGGTCTTTGTAGTTCTCCGCGCGGATGAAGGCGACGTTCGTGATGATGCCACGGAACGCCCCGAAAGCCTGGATCCAGAACGCGTACCCCGGCGGCGCGTTCTTCACATCCGACCTGTCGCCCAGCATGTTCAGGCCGTCGCGCTCGCGGTTGATCGTGGGCAGCATTGATGCCGCGCCCACCAACAACGCGCCGCACAACGTCAGCGCTATCAGTTGGACAAGTCGCGGTCGTGGCATCTCGCACACCTCTCCCACACGCCTGGTGCTAAACGGTAACCTCGGCAACCTCACGCTCGCGGAATATCAGCCACCCGACGACGAGCAGCAGCAACCCACCCAGCGCCAGCGTGTGCAAAAACGCCTCGCCGACTAATTGCCCGCTAATGTGCAGCCCATCCACGAGGTACTGGTTCCCGCTGTAAAGCGAGAAATCCGGGAACATGACACGCATGAACGGCACGAGAAACCAGCGAATCACCGGCCCCAGGGAACCATACGGATCCATGTCGGCTATCCGCATGGTCATGTTCGCGCCGATCGACTCCATCCAAAACGGCCGGCCCAGACAGATCAGATACCACGTCAGGCCGCAGAAACACGCCACCGGGAATGACACGAACGTCCCGAAAAACACCCCCAGCGCGCTCAGAAAACTCAGTCGCAGAAACATCAGTGCCAGCGCCTTCAGGTAGTTCTGCTCGAACGATGACACCGTGTACAGAATCTGAAGCGGCACCTCGTTCTCGAATGTCACCGCGATGTCCGACTCGTATGGTGCCAGGTTACGCACAAACAGCGACGCCCGCCCGTTGCGTATCACGCGCGTGTCAACCAGAAATTGGTGGCTCGTCCACGTGCGCTCCCGCGTCTCCAGCGGACGATCGCCCAGCGGCGCCCCAGTCTCCGGATCGAGAAACCACCAGTGCAGAGCAGCGATTTCGTCCGGCGGAATCGGCGACGCGCGCACCTTGAACTTCACCTGAACGAACTGACCCTCGAAGAGCGGAGGCGGCAGGTTCTCAAACTCGTAGACCTTGTTCTGCTGCGCCCCGATGGTGCGCCACTGCGTTTCCAGTTGCCGGACGCGATGCTCGATCTCGGTGCGCTCGCTCGCCGTCGGAATCGCGCCCTCCTCGATCCGGCCCCGGACGTACTCAATCGCCTCGGGCAAAAAGTCGGGCCGCACGGCCCTGGCCGACTGGCGCGCCGTCCAGACCACGTCACGCACCTTGAGGTGATCCGCCGTTCCCGCCAGTTCCGGTTGCCGCGCGATCCACCACGCGAATCCGTAGATCGCACCGCCGCACAAACCCAGCATCAGCACCACCAACATGTTCACGCCGATCCACTTTCCCAGAAGAATCTGGAAGCGTGACACCGGCTTGGTGACGACCATTTGCAGCGACTTGGCCTTGAACTCGTTGGCGAGCGTCGCGCAAGAGAGCATCACGGTCGTGAGGCTCAAGAGCAGGCTGACGGCGGCCAGTGAATAGTCGAGAAAACTCTGCAAGCGGCCCGCCAGCGTACCATCGCCGCTCATGGCGAACGGCAGGCGCAGCACCAGGAACCCCAGCACAATCAGGAAGACCACCACGATCCGCATGCGGATGCCTTCCGAGAAGGTCAGCCGAGCTATCGCCAGCACCCTTTTCATGCGTCTTTCCGATCCTTTCCGTCGCCGGTGAGATCGGACAACAGGTCGCGGTCAATGTCGCCCGGGCGCGGGCCCGCGGGGGCGGCTTCCTCGTGTGCTTCCTCGGTGTCGGACTTTTCCTTGGTCAGATCGGAGATCAACCCCGTGTCCACCGACGGCCGCTCGGGAGCCCCCACCGATTCGACCTTCAGCGTGGGCTTTTGTGCTACGAGCGACTCGATCACGGCCTCCGGACGAACCTCCTGGTCGGCGCCCAGGAAGCCGGCGATGCCGCCGCCCTCCAGTGAGCCGCCCGTCTCGACCCGCTTCTCGCGCGCCTCGCGTACGATCCGCAGGAACAGCTCTTCCAGCCGATCGCGCGGCGTCGAGATCGTGAGCGTTTTTCCCTCACGTGCCTGTACCAGCCGCTCGATCTCCGACACCGTGTCGGGCTGCAGCCGTTCGCAGACCATTTGCATCATGTCCGAGCGGCTGAGCACATCTTCCATGCGGCCCGTGACCTGCACGCGGCCGCCGAAGAGAATCGCAACGCGATCGCACACCTCCTCGACATCCGCCAGCAGGTGGCTCGAAAGCAGGATCGTCTTCTTATAAACCTGCCCGATGCGAACGATAATGTCCTTCACGAGCTTGGCCCCGACGGGGTCCAAGCCGCTCGTCGGCTCGTCGAGAATCAGCAGGTCGGGATCGTTGATTAGGGCCTGGGCCAGCCCGATGCGCCGCGCCATGCCCTTCGAGTATTCACCGACGGGGCGGCGTGCGGCAGAGCGCAGCCCAACCATCTCCAGCAGTTCTTCCGTCCGCCGCCGACGCACGGAGCGCGGCAACTGAAACAGCGTGCCGTAATACTCCAGCGTCTCGCGCGCGTTCAAAAACCGGTACAGGTAGGACTCTTCCGGCAGGTATCCGATCCGCGTCTTGGTACGCACGTCGTGCGCCGGCTGGCCGAACACCGAGATGCGCCCGCGCGTCGGGTGCAGCAGGCCGAGGATCATCTTGATCGTCGTGCTCTTCCCCGAGCCGTTCGGACCCAGCAGGCCGAAAACCTCGCCTGGCCGGATGTCCAGATCCACGTCGCGCACCGCCCAGACGCGGGCCCGCTGCCAGAAGTCCCGAAAGACCTTTGTCAGGCCGACGGTTGAGATGACGGATTGTGCTGTCACGGATGTCCTCGCGTACCTCGGGCAACCGGGCCGGTGACCCTATTCCATCTGCCTCTTGTACCGTTCCTGCTCCGCCTCGATCGCCCGCTGCGGATCGCGATTGACGATGACTTCGATCTCGTCGCCTTCCGGCACGAAGAACAGTTCGTTTTCCTTGCTGCCCAGAACATCACGCAGCATCGCCACCCAAAGCCGGATCGTCGTGACCTGCGGGTTGTCGCGGTATTGCTCCAGGTAGTACGTGAATTCTTCGTATTCGCGGCCGATCTGCTCGCGCACGGCGTTTGCGCGCGAACGCGCCTCGCGCAGCGCCACCGCCACCTGGCCGCCGGCCCGCCCGAGTTCCTCGTCGATCTTGGCCTGCAACGCGGCCATTTCCTCGGGCGGCGCGTCAAGTGCCTGGGCCGCGCCGAATTCGTTGATCAGCGCCAGCAGTGCGTTGTAGTTGTCACCAGAGACCTTCGTCAGAATCTCGGCCGCCTTCGCGTTCGCCTCGTTGATCCGTGACTGCTTTTCGTTCTGGGCACGCGTGACTTGAAGAAACGCGTCCCGCACCGGCCGCGGCTCAATCAACTCCGGCGCTACCTTCACGACCTCGACCCCCACGCCCAGGTCATTCAACTCGTGCTGAACGCGCGCACGCACCTCCTCCGCCACCTGTGACTGACCCTCGAGCAATACCTCCTCAACCGTCCGGCTGGCCACCGTGCGCAGAATCGCTCCCTCCGCGATGCGCTGCAACACCGGCGCCACGTCTTCCGCGGCGTCGCCCACCGTCTCCACCAGCGCCTGCGCGTTCGTTACCTGGTACTGAAAGACCCAGATGCCGTGCGAGAGGTTCTTGTCGCCGGTCAACATCGCGCCGTCGACGCCCGGTGTCAGCGACCGCCCGCTGACGACCACTTCGGACAGCGGCTTGTTCTGCTCACCCTCGATGCGGCTGAAACAG
>JAFGRR010000029.1 GCA_016935035.1 Phycisphaerae bacterium
ACGGCCGGCGACATCGACACATACACATTCAACGCCAGCGCCGGCGACCGCGTGTATATCGCGCTCGATGGAGATCCTGAGCGCAATAGCGGCGGCGATGAGGACGACGACCCCCTGGCGCTCGACGCCGCCCTGGTCGTCTACGACCCGGACAATGATGTGCTGCTGACAAGGCACGACGATGTCAACGTCGTCGGCAGCGGACAGGCGCCGGACTATCCCGCCGAGGGGCTCTTCTTCAACGCGCCGCTGAGCGGGACATACAAGGTACAGGTCATGGGCGCCGCCGCGGACGACTACGGCCCCGGACGTACATACGAACTCGCCGTGTTTCTGAACGACCAGCCGCCTGCTCTCAGCGAGGACATCGACCCCGAGATTGACAGCCTGACGCCGGACTATCTGACGGACACCGTCGCCGTGGTGGCGTCCGACGACGCCGGCGGCGATAGCGGCATCTGTGACGCGCAGCTCGCGCCGGGCTCGGTCAATCTGGAGTTACAGAACGTCGCGTTTACGCCGGGTGATCCGACCGTCGCATTCGATGTCGGCCTGATCAACCCGGGCGAAAGCGGATCAGGCAAGCTCGTCCTCTTCGACTGTGCCGGCAATACCGCCTGCGCCGCGATCGACATCGACGCGGGCGCGCCGAGTTGCTCCGGCAGCATCGTCGTTCCTGGCACGCGCGTCTTCCACAGCACGCACGAGCCGATCCACGCCCCCGACAACCAACCGAGCGGTCCCGGCATCAACGGTGAGATCTACGTCGCCGAGACCGGCACGATCAGCGACGTCAACGTGACCGTCACGCTTGAGAGTTCACGCGTTCCGGACATGGACGTGTATCTCGAAAGCCCCACCGGCACGCGTGTCGAACTCATTACCGACATCGGCAGCAGCTCAGCCTTTGACGTGACCGACGCGACGTTCGATGACTCGGCCGCCGGCACGATTTCGTACCTCGACGACGAACCGTACACCGGTACCTGGCTGCCCGAGGATACGCTCGGTCTGGCCAAGCTCAATGGCCAGAACGTCACCGGCACGTGGCTGCTCAATTTGATTGACAATGCCAGCACGTCCAGTGGCGGCAGCCGGCTGGTGCGCTGGTCGCTCGAAATCGACGCCGGCTTTGTGAACCCCGAGATGTTCGTCGGAACGGCGGCTGACACGGGCGGCGTGCAGTCGGTTGTGCTGGTCGATCCGGACAACGTGCAGCTCTATCTGCCCGATGACTTCACGCCCGGCGCGACCTCGGTCGAGTTCACTGTAACGCTCATCGACACGTCAAAGGTCGGCTCGTGCACCGTCCTTGTCACGGATGTCTCCGACAATACGTGCGAAAGCGCCATCAGTCTCCGTGGGCTGCCCGACACCGCGGCACCGGCCAACGCCGGAACGGTGACGCGTGATCTCGTCTTCGGTGGCGAGGTACAGGGCAACCTGATCGGAGCGGATTCGAACGGCGTCGTCTCCTCGATCATCGTGCCGCAGTCGCTGACCGTGGCGGAGGTTGTTGTTGACCTGACCATTAACACGCTGGACGTCGGCCGCCTGGCGGCGACGCTCAGCCACAACGGCGAGTTCGCCGCGCTGATTAACCGCGTCGGCATGGACGAGCGCGGCAGCGTCGGCCTGACCAAGGATAACATCGAGATCACGCTCGACGACGACGCACCGGTGGCCGACGACGCCCACGAAGAGCCGGCCCTGGGCACGACCGAGTTCCTCGGCCTGCATCAGCCCGACGGGCGCGGCGAGTTCGTCGGCGACGGCATTGCCAGCGACGATCGCGACAATATGCTCTTTGCGCTCGCGGGTCTGGATGCCGCCGGTACGTGGGAGTTGTACGCCGCCGATTTCCGGGTGCAGGGCGCCAGCGCGGCCCACTCGATCTTCCGGCGGTGGAAGGCGACGGTCTTCGCGCCTGGCGCGCCGGAGCGTTACGTCGGCACCACGCAGGACCTGTCGCCGCAGGCTGGTATCTGCTCGATTACGCTCGCGGCTGGCTCGACCAATCTCGCGGTTGACGCTGAGTTCACGCCGCTGGACGAAGTGGTCGATTACGTCGTCTCACTGATCGATTCGGACCAGCCGGGCAGCGGCACGCTCGAGATCGCCGATTGTGCCGGTAACGTCACGCAGGTGCCCATCAGCCTGTCGCCGGCGCTGCCGGATCAGAATCTCCCGCTGCTGAGCGGCACAGTGAACCCGGCAACGTATGAGTTTGAGGGAACCGCGATTGACAGTCAGCCCGGCGACAGTGGAATCGTCTCGGTCATGCTGGCACCGCATTCGGACAACCTGGCGATCGTGTCGGTGACGCCCGATCCGCCCAACGCCGCCGCTTCGGTTGACTTCGTGGTCGGACTGATCAACCCCCTGGCGAATGGCCACGGGTATGTTGAGGTTTGTGACACCACCGGCTATCGCGCTCATATTCTGGTGGAGCTTGACGCGCTCGGGCCGGATTGCACCGGGTCGGTCGGCAACACCAAACGCTATCTCAGCGGCGTCGATCTGCCGGCGAAGATTCCGGACGACAGCGGTGCCGGCGTCTCGTCGAGCATCGTCGTGCCGGATTTCGACGTCGTCAGCGACGTCAACATCACGTTCAACATCACGCATCCGATGGATGATGACATCGACATGACGCTGGTCACGCCGATGGTCATGAGCCTGTTCTCCGACATCGGCAGCACCGGCAACGACTTCATCGACACTACGCTCGACGACGAGGCGAGCATTGTCATTCCGGATTCGTCGTCTGCGGCCCCGTTCACCGGGTCATACCAGCCGGAGGCACCGGCGATGCTGTCACTGCTGGACGGCGCCCCAGCCGCCGGCACGTACACGCTCAAGGTCGTCGATGACTACGTGTACAACGTCGGCAGCTTCGACAGTTGGTCGCTGACGATCGAGTCGGCGACATTCCCGCAGCGGTACGACGGGCGGGCCGAGGACAGCCGCACGCACGACACCGGCATCTGCACGATAGAGCTGCTGCCCGGGGCCGCCAACCTGACGTTGAAGGTCGATCCGTTCGACGCCGGCGACGCCATAGTGCGTTACTCGGTCGAGTTGACAAACCCCGCGATCGACGGCGCAGGCACGGTGCTGGTGACGGACTGTGCCGGGAACACGTGTGAGGTGCCGATCTGCCTGGAAGCGTCGATTCCGCCGGCCCGGCTGGGCGATCTTGACGGTAGCGGCGTTATCGACGAGATCGACTTCCTGCTGTACGAGCCATGTTTGCTGGGCCCGTCGGACGCCGGCCTGACGCCGTGCCACCCGTGTCGCCTGGCGGACTTTGACGGAGACGAAGACATCGACATGATTGACTTCGCGAACTTCCAGCAGGAGTTCATGACGCCGTAGGCGCTATCCGCGGCCTCGCGGAGGACCGCGAAGGTACCATGAAAAACCGGCCGGCAGCCTTTCGACTGCCGGCCGTTTCTTTTCCAAATCCCTAGTATTCGCGGTGTGCGATTAACGCCGGCGCAGAAGCGCGACCAGCGCCAGCAGCAGCAGCGACGCGGGCTCGGGAATCTGGATCATGAACGCGCCGTCGATTCCGCCGACGAGTTCCGCTCGGAAGATCAACCACTCGCCATTCGGGCTGAGGTAGTAACCCTCCGAGATGCCTCGGATGGTGTCGACGATGTAGTCAGTACCGCCGACGTTCACCGTCGTGACGCCCTCCTGGACGATCAGTTGATCATTCCAGAAAAGGCCCGTGTCGATGTTGGTGTCCGGATCGTTCCAGTCGCCGTACCACACGACGTTTCCGCCGTTGTCGATCCACAGCGGGCCGCTGCCGAAGCTGGTGAAGGTGTACACGCCGCCAATTGACGCCAGCGTGTCGCCCTCCTGCATGAACTTGGCCCCGTTCTTGACGATCAGCGCGTTGCTCGCCGTGTCACCGTCCATCGATCCGGTGAAGACGTAGTCGCCGACGTCGTTCAGGTCGAGCTTGGTGCTGGTCAGGGTGGAATAGACTCGGCCGGCGATCGGTGACGGGTCACCTTCCTGCGCGATCTTGGTATTGTTGAACATGATCAGCGCGTTGGAGGCTGAGTCGCCATCGACATCAACGGCGTACAGCGTGTCGCCGAAGCTGTTGAACGCCGTCTCATGCGGATCGGTACCGAGGTCGGTGATGAAGCGGCCCGGGACGATCTCGTCCGCCTCCTTGGCGATGATGGTCTCGGTGAACGCGCCAGCCGGATTGTCGATCCGCACCAGCGCGCGGTCCACGGTGGTGCCGACACCCGGTATGTCGCAACTGGCCGTCATGATGATCTGGTTCGCGTTGTTGATCTTCGCGTCGAAGAAGCCAATGTACGGCGTGTTGGGCATGCTGGGTGCCGTGGAGAGGCTTCCTTCCTGAATCACCAGGTCGGCGTTGAAGTAGATTCCGGAGTCGTCGTTTGTGCCGCTCGTGCCGTCCAGGAAGAAGTTCCAGCCGCTGTTACCGGAGTCGTTGATGTTGATCGCGTCGAACGTGTCGAGCGAGGCGCCCGGCGGCGACGCCAGCGGCTGCCCTTCCTGATAGGCCAGCGCAAACGGATTGAGCTGGTAACCACTTAGCAGAACATAGTCGATGTCCGCATTGGCGTTGTCGGTGTCCGCCTCCAGATACCACTGACCGAGGTTGTTGACGGCCACGGTGGCCGTGCTAGTCATGTTCCCGACACCTGGGACAGCGTCACCCTCGACAATTAGCGGGTAGATGGGAAACGCGGCCAGCGCGGCGGTCGCGCCAAACAAAATCAGCATAACTCCCCCAACCAGCATCCGATGTGTTCTCATGGTTGGCCTCCTTTGAGCCCTCTTGTGATTGAGCCGCGGCCGTACGCGGGGTTCGCCACCCTCACGGTAGATATGTACAGAATCGGCCACGCCCGAAACGCCGAGCTAATCTCAACACACCCAACTTAGTATCGTAGGCCCCGCCCCGGCCGATTACAACAAGATTATCGTCCAGGCACCGTATCCGGCTACACCCAATCGGGTTACAGCGCGACACAACACAACGCCGAGCTCCCTACCGTCGCCGTCGGCACTGAACCGGCGCCCAGGTTCGTGGGACGTGTGCTGCGACCACAGAGCCGTCCGGACTGAAAGCCCGGGGCACTTCGCGTTGCGTGTTCCTGAGCACCCGTTCTA
>JAFGRR010000285.1 GCA_016935035.1 Phycisphaerae bacterium
ACACGCCGGCCATCGTCGGAGTTAGACCGCGGGACTACTTCCCACACCAGGTCGCTCAGCCGATAGCTCTCGTCGCCGCGCTCCTTGATGATGATGCGCTGCGTGACGTACGAGTAATGGGTGATGGTGGAGCCGGGCGCCTGGCCGGGCTCGACCACCGGGCTGAGCAAGGTATACGGCTCGTTCTCGCGTGGTTGCTGGCGGTACAGGTATCGGCCGTCAGGCTCGGGAGGCTTGCGTTCGGATAGCCACAGACTGGCCACTGCGGCGCCGCGCGGGCTCAGTTCGAGTTTCAGCTTGTCGGTCACGCCGCCGCCCAGGATCACAGGTTCGTCGTTCGTACCCTGGCTGAAATGCAGCGCCGGAAGACTCTCGCGTGTTGTCGTGGCCGCCGTAGTGATCGGCGAAGTCGGTGTGGCCTGTTCGGCGGTGCCGATCTGCCGTGTTTCCCCTGGCACTGGCTGCGTCGTCACCGGCTGCACCGGCTTCTTCGGACGCAGATGCGACCAGATTAGGTTGTACGCGAAGAACACCGCCAGCGCGGCCATGATCGCGGTGATTAGTCGGCGGCTTTCCATCGTGCTTACTTCGCTCGCTTCCTGCCGCGACCGGCCTGTGCGTACTCATCTCGCAATGTTACGACACATCCGCTGTCCGACGAGCGACGAATCGCGTCCAGCACGCGCATCAGCCGTAGCGTCTCGTGCGGCCTGACCATCGGCTCGGCCTTGCCCAGGATCGCGTCGCGGAAGTTGCGGTACACGCCGTCCCAGTCGTCCGGCTTTTTGCGCACGTCGCGGACCTTTTCCTTGCGGCTGGCCGTGTGCGTGTAAATGCGGCCCTTGTCATTCTCGAAGAGGTAGCCGCCGTCCGGGCCGTTGATCGCCCAGCAGACGCGTATCGGCGGATGAGCCACGTGCGCCACCTCGATCGTTGCCGTCACGTCGCCGCGAAAGCGGATGACCGTCAGGAACTGATCGTCGGCGTCGCGTGTCCAGCGGCGGTGCTGCATGATGGCGTACACGCTCTCGACGGGGGCGCTGACCATCTGGAGCAGTTGGTCGATGTAATGCGGTCCGAAGTCGAGCAGCACGCCGCCGCCATAGGCCGCCTCGCTGCGCCACCCCGGCCGATAGCCCTTCACGCCGAAGGTCTGCATCAGGTTCGTGTAAGCCCACTCGGTGTAGCGGATGTCCTGCACCGGCCCGAGCTTGCCCGAGGCGACGACGTCGGCCGTCGTGAGGAAGTGCCCGTCGAGCCGCCGGTTTTGGAATGTCATTAGCAGGCGTTTGGCCTTCTCCGCCGCCGTGAAGAGCCGGCGGGCCTGGCTCTCGGTCTGGACCAGTGGCTTATCGCACAAAACGTGCTTGCCGGCTCGCAGGGCCGCCAACACCGGTTCGACGTGAGCATTCGACGGCGTCGCCACGACGACCGCGTCCAGCCGCTCGTCGGCCACAAACTCGTCGAGTTTGGCGAAGGTGTCGCAGCCGTGCTCCTTGGCGGCATCCTTGCGGCACGTCGGCGTGATATCCAGCACGCTGACCAGCTTCAATCCAGACGTGCGCTGTGCGGCATTTGCGTGCCAGCGTCCCATCGCTCCAAAACCGGCCACACCGATACCCAATGGCATGTTCAGACTCCGACGCCTCGCTGGGGAGAACGCCGCGGACGCAACGCCCACGGCAAGTCCAGCAATTGTAGTCCGATCACCCCGGCGGCGAAAGCAAGGGTGCGAAGAAGGGACGGAGGGACGAAGCAGCGACACGAACGCGACGATCCGAGTCCATCCAGTAATGGGCGGGTCAGCGCCGGCGCGCGTACCGTGGCGGATATGCGTGCCATGGGCAGGCCCACGACCTGCCCGTGTTTCGCTGTGTTTCAGCACGGGCAAGCCCGCCTCTGGCCGGCCTGCCCATGGCACGCTCTGCGGGGCACTCCTGGTGTCGTTCCAGCCGTTGCCTACCGCTTCCGCGCCAGCATCAACCCGTCCCCGATTGGCACCAGGCTGCACGTTACACGTTTGTCATCGCGGATCTTGCGGTTCAACGCGTCAATCGCCGCGGCGCTGGGGCGCACCTCCGGCGTCACGACGAATCCGCCGCCGAGTGCGTTGTCGATCGCCAGCAATCCCCCGGGCCGCAGCAGTCTCAGCACGCGCTCGTAGTACGCGTCATACTCCGTTTTGTCCGCATCAATGAAGGCGAAGTCAAATGTCCCGGTCTGGCCCTCTTCGTTGAGCAGGTGGTCGAGCGTATCGATGGCGGGACCGAGCCGCAGTTCGATCTTGTTCGCCAGACCCGCCTCGGCCCAGTAGCGCCGCGCGACCGACGTCCACTCCTCGCTGACATCGCACGCGATCAGCTTGCCGTCAGCCGGCAGCGCGCTCGCGACGCACAGCGCACTGTAGCCCGTGAACGTCCCGATCTCGATCGTCCGCTTGGCGCCGATGGATTCGACCAGCAGTTTCATGAACTGGCCCTGTTCGGGCGAGATCTGCATTTCCGGGCTTTCCGTCGTCGCAAACGTCTCCTCCCGCAGTCGCCGCCAGAGCTCCGGCTCGCGTAGGGTGGCTTCCACGAGATATTGCTGAATCTCGTCCGTGACCTGAATCGTCCGGGTGGACATCGGCGGCTCCTTGAAGACGCAAGTGGGAATCGGCAGTGTGCCGGCAAACGTGCCAGTATAGGCATGCGTCGCCGCGTGGCCAGATGCCTCAGCGTGCGAGGCGGAGACGGCTCACCGCTCGCGGGGTGGGTTCTGATTGGCGTATCAGCGGATCATGAGCCCCTGTCGATCAAAACAGCGTCCGCTCCTGACGAGTTGCCCGACAACATATTCCGCGCCGCACTCGGGACACCGGCACTTATGCTGGCCGCGCAGATCGTAGCCGCAGGAGGGGCAGGGCAGGCCGGCGTGTGTGTGCAAGCTGCCGACCCAGGTGCGGGCGAGGAGAATCGACGCGATTCCCGCCGCCAGCAAGCCGCCACACGTCAGCACGAGCAGCCACGTCTCGGCAGTGAAGAGGAAGCAAATTGCGGCCAGGCCGCCGATCACCACGGCGAATCCCGCCGTGATGCCGACTGCGCGGGCCCTGCGGGCACGCGTCCAAGGTACGGTGGACCGCCAGATCAGCATCCACGCGGCGAGCGTGAGAATCGACGGGCTTGCCGCTATCAGCACGAACAACGGCTGCACGTACCAGGGATTCGGCCCCCAGAGGCTCCATGCGAACTCCATCACCAGTGCGAGCCCGACGCAACATATCGTGGTCACGATCGGCAGCAACGTGAAACTCAGCATCAGACGCGGGTGCAGCGGCCCGGGCCGGGCAGGCTGAGCGTGAACGTCCGCCTTCTCGTTGGTCATGACGGCTGCTCATCGGAGTGCTGTGTGATTCCGACCGCGTCGGCGACGCGCGTCGACTCCACCAGTTGCTCGAGCGAGTAGTCTCGCTCGCATGACGGACAGTGACATGAGCGACTGCCGCTCAAGTCGGCGCCGCAGCCGGGACATGGTACGGACAGCCCCATGCCATAGCCCGGCTCCGACCAGCATGCCCGGCTGACGGCGACTACTACCACACCGCCGCCGACCGCTGTGGCCGCCAGCAGCGCCATCACGGTCAACTCCGAGACATCGATAGTGAGAGCAGGGAGCCCGATCGATACCAAGAAGAGTGCTGCCAACACGATCGTGCCGAGCAGGTTCTTACCGCGGGGTGTCCAGGTGAACGTCCGCCACCAAATGCACAGGATTCCGCCATAGAACAGCGCTATGCCTCCGAATCCCATCAGGAACGGCTGCCAGTTGTAGTCAATCTGAAGGTCGTCCATCACCAAATCGCAGAGCAAGGTCCACAGCGGAAGCACTGCGATCGAGATCGGCATCAGCGCGAAACTCGCGACCATCCGCGGGTGCGGCGGGCCGATGGTGGGGCGGCGTGTGCGGGGCATAGTGGTTCCTCCCTGCTGGGTGCGTCGTGTGGCCGGTGGCCGCCGGCGCCCGACGGCCCGATGGTATCGGGGGGGGCGATGGCCTGGTAGGTCGTGAGAGCCCGTGTTTTACGAGATCCATCCCCAGAGCGTGGTCAGCTCGCGACTGCCGAGACGCCAGTACACGATGATCTTCACGCCGCCCTCGCCGCTCAGACGCCCGGTGACGTAGTACGAATCTGCGATAAGCACGCCCGGCAGAAGCGGAAAACACCAATCGACGCCCGCACACGGCCCGTTGCGCCGCGCATTTGCCCGCGGCACTGGCCCGCCCAACTTCGCCGCCGTCGCCGCTAGTTCAGTGTCCGCCTGATGCAAGGCCCGCCACAGCCGTTCCGCACGATCATCCAGTTCCTTCGCGTGACTGACCCACCCGCCGACGCACGTCGCGCCATACAGAGCCGCCAGCACGATAAGAACCGTCGGTCGCCGGCACAATGAAACTATCCGGCCCAGCACCCTGTCGATACGCTCTTTCACAACATGTGATACCCCCTAGCCCCTGCGACGGTGGCACCCCAGTGCGCAACCACCCAATCAGAGCCCGAGCGGAAGCGAGGGGCATATTCGCTGTTGAGTGGTTAGGGTCTATGGCTCAGAACCCGCGTGACCGCCCAATCCTACCTACCACCCCACAACGTTATACCCCGCATCAACGTAGTGAATCTCCCCAGTCACGCCGCTCGATAAATCGCTCAGCAGATACAGCCCCGCGTTGCCAACTTCGTGCCCGCGGATGTTCCGGTGCAGCGGCGATTTGTGCGGATAGTGCCGCAGAACCTTGTCGAACCCGCCCACGCCGGCGGCCGACAGCGTCTGCACCGGACCGGCCGAGACCGCGTTGACGCGAATCTGCTTCTCGCGCCCCAACTCCGACGCGAGGTAGCGCACCGACGATTCGAGCGCCGCCTTGCACACGCCCATCACGTTATACCCAGGGATCATCTTCACCGCGCCCAGATACGACAGCGTCAGCAGCGACGCGCCGGCGGCCATGTACGGCAGCCCGTGCTGCGCCAGTGCCACCAGCGAATACGCGCTGATGTCCATCGCCTGCAGAAAATCCGCCCGCGTCGTCTGGTAGTACGGATTGGTCAGCGCCGGCCGGTTCGCGAACGCGATCGCGTGCAGTACGAAATCCAGCTCGCCCAGCACCTTGTGCGACTCGCGGAAAACCTGCTTGATCTGCGCGTCGTCCTGCACGTCGCACGGCAGAATCACCGGCGCCCCGATCGGCTCCGCC
>JAFGRR010000286.1 GCA_016935035.1 Phycisphaerae bacterium
GCAGCGCCTCGCGCAGGTGGGCACTGATGGGGCGGCGTTCATCGTCCGTCAGAATGTCAAAAACGTGCACGATGCCTATGACGTTGCGCTGCTGGCCGCGATAAACCGGCAGGCGTGAGAAATGCGCCATCCGCGCGATGCGCAGCAGATCGTCGCGCGACAGGCTGTCCGGAATGCAGGCGGTGCGCTGGCGCGGGACCATGACGCGTCCGACCGGCGTCCGTGAGAGGCGCATGACGCGTTCGAACGTGTCGCGCTGAAACGGGCTGAGGCCGCCTTGCTCGGCGCCCTCGCGCAGCAGTTCAATCGCCCTGGAGCGTGGCAGCAACTCGCGCTGGCTATTGGCCTGCGTCGGGTCGATCCAGGCCAGCAGCGTTCGGCTCAGTCTGCTCAGCGCCCAGAGCAGCCCCGTCGCGCGCACCGCCTCGGTGAAGATCAGCAGCGGCATCGAGAAGGCTCGCATGAGCGCGTAGTTGTGGCGGCGAAAGCGCTCTTTGGGCACGATGTTGCCGAAGACTAGAATCGCCGGTGTCGCTATCAGCGTGGCATAGAACTCAGCGTTGTGGCCATCGCGTGACGAGCGGATCAGCAACAACGTGATGCAGACTGTAGCGAGATAGTCCGCGATGTTCGTGCCCACCAGCGTCGTTATCACGAGGTGTTCATAATGCCGGACTAGGTTGAGCAGGCGGCGTGCCGAATGGTCGCCGCGCTCGGCCTCCACGCGCACCCGCACGTTGCTCAGCGAGTAGACGCCCATCTCGCTGCCCGAGAAGAGCCCACTGGCCAGCACGGCCAAAACCGCCCCCACGATCAGCAGCACCGTTGCAAGCGTCATGCGGCGGGCTCCCGCGGTGGGGGTTCGATCAGCCGCAAGCGCAGACGCTCAATGCGGCGATGGTCAACACTCGTGACCTCGAGTTCGACATTCGCGGTTCGCACGCGGTCGCCCACGCGGGCGGTGCGGCCCAGCCGAGCCGTCACCAGGCCGCCGACCGTCGTGACGCGCTCCGGCAGATGCGGCAAGCCGAAAGTCTCGATCCAAAACTGGACATTCAGGCGTCCGCTGATGAAGTACTCGGTCGCACTGATGTGCTCGATCTCGGCGGGCTCGGTGGCGTCATCGGGGTCGTAGATGTCTCCGACGATGTGTTCGAGCAAGTCCTCGAGCGTCACCAGACCCGCGACGCCGCCATACTCGTCGATGGTGATGGCCAGTTGCGAGCGTGTGTCGCGAAAGTGGTGCAGCAGTTGCTCGCCGGTGATCAGTTCCGGGACGAAATGCACGGGCGAGATAAGCTGTCGGATGGGCCGCTGCGGATTGAAGCAGAGCACCTTGGCGTGGATCAGTCCGAGCAGATTGTCGATTGAGCCGTCATAGACCGGGACTTTCTTGAGGCGCGTGGCGCGCAGCAACTTGTGGAGTTGCGTCGCCGGCGCATTGATGTCGAAGGCCTGTATATCGACACGTGGCACCATGATGTCACGGGCGCGGAGATAGCCGAGGTTGATAACCTCGCGCAGCATCATGTCCTCGGTCGGGTTCAGGACGCCGTGACGCAGGTTCATTTCCAGCAGGGCCTTGAGTTCCTCGGGCGTGATGTCGCGCGGCGTGGTGGCGTGCGGTGTGCCGTCGGCGAAGAACAGCCGGTGCGTCGGCTGCACCAGCAGCATTTGCAGCAGATATCCCAGTGGACGCGCCGGATAGCTGGTCGCCCTGACGAGGATGGCGGCGTATGGGGCCAGGCGGTACGCCAACCCGACGCCCAGCACCTTCGGCACGACCTCGCCCAAGACTATCACGACCAGCACGCTGAAGACCGCCGACAGCGGGGAGATCCACGGGCCGCACTGCTCGGCCAGCCGGCGGAAGAACACGAACGACGCGGAGAACAGCAGTACGTTGACGGCCGTGTTTGCGATCAGGATGTCGGTGAGTGTGCGCCGTGGCCGAGACATTGCCCAGGCAACCAGCCGGCGCAGCGTGCTCGAACTTGTCGCGTCGTGCTGTACCTGGGCCGGCGACAACGAGAACAGTACCGCCTCGCTGCCCGAAAAACACGCGGACAGCACCAGTAGCACCAGAAGCGCCACCGTGTGCAGCACGATGCCAGTCCATGTGAGCGCGTCGTTGGCGGCGATGAGCAGGGTGGCTGTCATGGTTGCGCGTGCGCGTCAGACATCAGGACGTGGCGTCCGGTTCCTTGACTGGCGAAGTCCACGTCTGGATCCCGTTGTCGCCGCGATTCTGATCTATGTGGCACAGCCAGCGCGGCAGCGGTTGTGGTGCGTCGATGCGGTAGTGCACGCCGCGCGACTCGGCGCGCGTGGCGGCGCCGGTGGTGATGCAAGCGGCCGTGGTCAGCATGTTCTGTGTTTCCCACGCTCCGGGCTCGTCAAAGACCTTGTCCATCGTGTAGCGCGCCCAGAAGTCGATGATTTCGAGTGTTTCCTGGAGGCGGTCGCCGGTGCGCTCGACCGCGACGTTGCGTGACATGACGCTGCGCAGACTGCTGGTGACGTCACCGAGATCGAGCCCCGTGCGGGCCGACTGAGGCATCAGGTGACTGATGGCGTGGGGGCGATCGAGCGGCGGCAGGTGGTCGGCACGCTCTGCGGCGAGAATGCCGGCGCGCTCGCCGAACACCAGGCCCTCGAGCAGCGAGTTGCTTGCCAGGCGGTTGGCGCCGTGCA
>JAFGRR010000030.1 GCA_016935035.1 Phycisphaerae bacterium
AAGTAAACCGCCTTGCCGACGCTTAGTGTCATCTCGCCCAGCGCTCCGGTCGCCGGCAGGTAGCGCTGCGACCCGGCCAGCACCTCGCGCACGTCGTGCGGCTCCTCGTAGCCCTTGAAGTCACCGTCCACCGGCTTCAGCAGCACATGCTCATAGTGCCGCTGAAACGCCTGCGTGATCTTGTGCTTCAGCAGGGTCAGGTTGAAGTACCCGCGGCAACGCACCTCGTCAAACTGCCGCCACCAGTTCGTATACCAGATCCACTCCGAAATATCCGAGAGCCAGCACTCGCCGCCCAGTCTTTCGACACGTCGAGCGGTGTCCTCGTTGGTGAACGTGTTCTGCCGGCAGAAGATTTCGCCCACCAGCCCGATCAGCGGCCGCCCCTTCTCGTACATGGCCGGGATCGCGCGAAAACGATCGCGCACCAGCGCCACCTTGCGTGCCAACTGCCCCAACCGCTCGCGTGTGCTCAGTTCCGGCAGCGCCAGCGTCTCGCCAAACTGCTCCAGGGCATAATCAAAAGCCGCGTCGGCGTCGCCCGCGTTCAGCTCGTACGGCCGCGTCTTCAGCCGGAATCGCGTCGCCAGGTCGCCCAGCACAATCGCCATCCACACGGTTTTCTTCAACTGTCCCGCGTGCTCGCCGATGCTCTGGTAACTGTCCTTGGTCGTCGGCGAAACGACCATCACGTCGCCGTAGCCAAGCTCGTTCAGCTTCTGCCGCAAATACGGCGCGTATTGCCCAAAGCGGCACGGCCCATGCGCCATCGGCATGAAAAACGCCACCTTCTCCGGATCGAAGCCCGGCTGCCGGCACACTCGCAGAAAATCGCCCAGCGTCACCTTGTGCGGCAGACACTCCTCGCCGCTGCTGTACAGACCGCCCAGGTCCAGCGTCTCATCGTCCGAATCCGGTGTGGCGGCGCCATCGACACCGACAGCGCAAAACGCCGCCGCCGTCAACCGGGCAACGGAGTCGGACATTTGGGGGATGTAGAGCTTTCGTCCCTTGAGACCTGATCCGCTGGCATGCTCTTGCACGTCCGCCACCATCGCAAAATCCCCTTGCTATCGAGATATGCTTCACACCGCGTCAGCATGCCGGCGTCGTTTGAATGCCCGTCGAATTGCAGCGTCAAAAACGGTTTGCCGGACGCCCCGCGAATGTAGCTCTTTAGATACGAATCCGGGCCGCACTTGAAGTTCGTGACGTAAATGATGTCGAGATTCGGATACTGCCCTACCATCTGAGCAGCCGCCAGGATCTTCCGCCCGTACGACCAATACATGTCCGTGTTGAGTTTGAGTGCCGCGCTCGGACCGATCGGCAGCGCGTCGACCGGAATGACGTTCACGCCGTACGAATCCCGCAGCTTCCGCGCCACCGACAGCGTCACCCCGCCATCGTACATGTTGTACGGCCGGCCGACCAACACCATGCCGTGTTCACCGGCAGCGGACAGTGCCTCGAGCGCCTCCCGGCCCGCCGCCACGTACGCCTCGCGGAATTTCGTCTGCGCCGCCATGCCCGCGTCGAAAGCCTGCGCCGCCTGTCGCTCCGGCACACCAAGCCGCCCCGCCATCTCGATCAGCGCCCGGCGAACGTAATCCACCCCGTCATCGAAACGCAGCGATGGACACAGTACGCGACCTTCCCACACCCGAAACGCCGGCGCCTGCCGCAGAATGAACGGCAACGTCATGCCCCATGGGCAATAGAAGCTGTTGTGCTCATCGGTCTCGCGCACACCTGAGATCAAGTTCGGCACAAACAGGTAGTCAACGCCCTGCCGCACCAGCTCCGCCACGTGCCCATGCGCCACGATGATCGGGAAGCACGGCTCGGCCACCACACAGTCGTAACCCATCTGCACGGTCTGCCGGTTGGTCTGCGACGACAGCACCACCCTGAACCCGCAGCCACGCAGGAACCTCTGCCACAGTGGCAGCATGTCCCACGTGTACATCGCCAGCGGAATGCCGATGGTCTTCGTCGCGTTCGGCGGATCGGCGATGTCGCTCGCGTGCAGCAATTCCTCGTGCAGCTTGACGAAGTCGGGGATGATCGCTTGGCGGCCGCTCTTGACCTGCTTGCGGAACCGCTCCGAGCACTTGTCGCCCCAATACGTCTTGTTGCCCTCGACGCTGAATTCTTGCACCGCGCACTGGTTGCCGCAGCCGTGACAGGTGAATTCACGCAGCGTGTAGTCGATCGCGCCGATGTCATACCCGCGAAAACGCGACTTGGCGCCGGTCGCGGTCGCGCGGTCGCGCGCCAGGAGCGCCACGCCTATCGCGCCCAGCACCGCGTTGTGCGGTGGGACGATGATCTCCTTGCCGGTGATGATGCTGAAGGCGGCCGCGACGGCGTCGTTGTGGGCCGTCCCGCCCTGAAAAAACACGCAGTCGCCGATGTACCGTCCACGCACCACGCGGTTGATGTAGTTGTACCCGATCGAATAGGCCAGACCGGCGATGATGTCCTCACGCCGCGCGCCGCGCTGCATGCACGTGTCAACGTCACGCTCCATGAACACCGTGCAGCGCTCGCCCAGCTTGATCGGCGCCTTCGACGCAAACGCCAGCGCCGAAAACTCGTCCTTGATCGACACACCCAGCTCGCGTGCCCGTTCTTCCAGAAAGCTGCCCGTACCGGCGGCACACGCTTCGTTCATCGTGAAATCCACGACGATCGTCTCGCGCGAGTCGCGACCTTCTGGTTGCAGGCTGATGAACTTGCTGTCCTGGCCGCCAATCTCGAAGATCGTGTCCGGCCGCTGCCCCAGCAGTCGATCGCCGACGAATGTCGCCCCCGTCTTGTGCGCCGTGATCTCGTCGTTGATCGTGTCGGCTCCGACCAGTTCGCCGATCAACTCGCGCCCGCTACCGGTCGTGCCAACGCCCTTGATGTTGACCGCCCAGCCAACGGCTTCCTCCAACTCGCGCAGGATTCGGCTCACCACCTCGATCGGCCGCCCCTCGGTTCGCGTGAAGATCGAGTGAATAACCTCGCCGTCCGCGTTGATCAGCGCCAGCTTTGTCCCGACCGAACCGATGTCGATCCCGAGATAAGCCTCGATCGGCGTCCGCTCGGGGCTCAGATCATAAGGCTTCACCCGATCGCGCAGCAGCTTTACACCGTCGAGCGTCAGCGGCCGATTCGTCGCGAACGCCGCCTCTCTGCCGTTCGTCTGGCTGTCCCAGTCCGCCAGCCGTGCTGCCATGTCAACTGGTGCCGCGTCCGCGTCATCACCCGCGATGCAGGCCGCCCCGATGGCGGCGATCGCCTCCGGCGCCTCGGACACACACAGGTCGGCCTCGGACAGCTCGAATACCTCGCGAATGCCGTTCACGACGGCACTATTCAGTGCCACGCCGCCCACGAACGCCACGGGCGACTCGATCGCCCGCCCCTTAACCACCGCCGACTTGAAATTCAGCGCGACCGCGTTGCACAGTCCGTGCAGCACCTCGCCCGGCTGATAGCCCTTCTGCTGCGCGTGGATCATGTCGCTCTTGGCGAACACGCTGCAGCGGCCGGCGAT
>JAFGRR010000287.1 GCA_016935035.1 Phycisphaerae bacterium
GGCAGCTCCATGCGCGTGTTGGACATGAGAATGAGCAATGTCTTGGGTGCCGGCACGAGGCCCTCGGCGATCGCCCACGCAGTCACCGTCGCGGCGGTGGTCGAGTCTTTTCCGCCGGAAAAGGCGACGGCCCAGTGGTCGTATTCGCCCCCGTATGCGCGCAGGCTGGCCACAGTGATGTCGATGGAATCTTCCATTGTATAACCTGAGCCCCACAACGATAGCTGGCGTTTCACCGGACCACTCCCGCCCGGGCCTGCATGTTGCGGTATCGCCGCACTTCTGCCGTCGCCTCGAGCTGGTCGTACTCGCGCTGCAACTCCATCGCCCGGTTCTGGAGCGTCTTTGGTGACGTGGCACGGTCGCGCATCCACGTGGCGAATGCCTCGGGCGTCGGGTTGTTCTCCAGGAGCTGTGCCAGGCCGTCGAATCGCAGCCAGTAGGCGGCGATCATGGTTTTGTAATCGTTCCGGGCGTCGGGGTTGTCCAATAGCACGGCCTTCAGCCCCTCCACCACGTCGACGGGCACCTCGCCCCGGAACATGTCTACCTGCATTACTACTTGCATGGCTCTCCTCCTGGTTGCCGTGGCGGCATGGCCGGGCGCATGGATGAATCCATGTTGCGGGTGATGCCGGGATACCAAACATCTGCGCCGTCCACGTCGAGATAGCAGCCGAAGCGGCTGTCCCGGAGCCTGTCGTAGATGTGACCCGGCAGGCCGGCGGGGTCGTGGTTCAGGGCCAGGAGCGTGTGCCGGCGGATGGCCGGATCTTGCTCGACGCCGTAGCGCCAGCGGTCGTCGAGGAACGTGGCCTGAAACTCTACGGCAAACTCGGTCAGGCGCGGCTTGTCGACCTCGTCAATGGCCAGACACTTGGCGGCCACGATCCGGGCGTACCGTTCGCGCGCATCATCTGGCGCGTCCGGTTTATATCCCGCGCGGATGTAGTCGAGCAGGTCTGTAAACCTCATGTAGATGGCGAGGTGCCCCTGGTTCCGAAAGTGGTTGACCAGCGCCTGCAGGATCATCGTCTTGGCGTTGCCGTAACTGCCCCAAATTGACCAGATCCCCCAGGGCTCTTCGCAGAACTGGCGAGCCATGCGCACCATAAGCGCCGTGTCGGGGCCATTTGGAGCGACGTCGTCGAGGCAAATGCTCAACTCGGACGGCAGTAGGCCGGACACGGCGGCGAGCTGCCGCTGAAAGTGCATGATGGCGCAGGCGGTGCATTGGACCATGGCGCCGTCGGGGTGCGCGTCCGTCCGCTCGAACGTCCAACCGGACCCGTCGCACGTGCAGCCGGCCGGCCTGGCGCTATGGTCCCGCATCTCGCTCTCGGGCGCGGCGCTCGGCGTGCTCTTCGAGTGACTTGCGCTGCCGGGCGATGGTGTCGGGATCGGCGGGGCTGACCGGCTGCTCGGCGGGGCGACGTCCATCCCCGCTGCCATTGCCCCGGCTATGCTGTGTGCGCGTTTCATGGCGATCTCCTTTCTCTCGCTTGATCTGGCCCAGGACGTAGGCTAAAACGTCGCCTGTCGGCGGGCGCGTCGAGTGCTGCCACAGAAGCTCGGCAAGACGCCCGGCACCGCCCGCCTCCCGCGCAACCTTGCCGGCGTAGCCGTAGGCCGGCGGATCGCGTCCGGGGTAGAGTGCCTCGTACATGGTCACGAGCGCGGCGGGGCGGTTTTCGCTTGTGCGGATCACGTCGCTCCATTCCTGAAACGTGGTGGGGGTGGCCGGCACGTCCGCGCCAGCGGACTCCGTTTCTCCTCTACTCTCTTTCTTCTCTGCTATACTCTTCTCTAGGGGCGTGACTCCCGCGTGAGTCCCGGTTGTGTCACTCGGGACATTCTCCGCGTCGTCATCGGGACTCCCGGTGTCGTCCTCGCCGCCATCCTGACTTTTCCCGCGCTGCCGGCGTTTGCGTTCCCGCCATGCCTCGCGTTTCTCGGACTGTGACCGGCCCTGTCGATTGGAGAAGTTCACGATGAGGAACACGCCGTCATCGTTTATTAGTAGGCCACGCGCCTCGTGTGCCGTCATGCTGTCCGCAAGCTCAGTCTCGTTCTCCCGCAGCCGCCACGCGATTTGTGTCAGCGTTAGTGGTTCGTCGCCGTTCGCAAGGTATCCCTCTGCGTCGCACTCGCCAGCCAGCGCGCACAGCGCCACGAACCTCCACTTGTCTGCTGCGTTCATCGTCCCGATCTTGGGGTCGTCCAGAATGTCGGTGTAAAGCTTGATCCACGGCATTGAGGTCACGAGAGCCTCCATTTGGAATCAGCCTGCGAGATTGCGCCAAGGGCTTCGCCCCAGCGATAAAATGTGTGTACGTCCTCTTCTGCGAGCTTGAACCACTCATGGCGCGGCCCCATGCCATTGTGTCGTTCGTCTGTACGCTTGCTCTTGAACAGGTTGTGGAAAAAGGCTTCTAGTTCGCGCTGGTCATCGGTGCGAATAATGGTTATAATCTTGAGCGTATAATGGTTGTTTCGCGCCATCCAGCGCCATTGGCGGAATCTTTGTTCCGGGTTGGCGGTGCGTCCAATACGATACCAGCCATCATGTCGTTGCAGCAGGTACACATAACCTGCCTTGTCCGGCCTGGCGTTGGGGCTAGAGCCCCCGGTGGCCTCTGTGCTTACACCCATTCTACCAATCCCTTCTCGCCGTGGGGCACGCACGCAAAAGCCCCGCGCTCTGTGCTCGGTGGTTGGTGAGACACACCGGCGGGGACTTTCGTCCACACACACAGAACGCGGGGCCTTTGCCCTCAAACCTAACTGGTAGATTGGTAAGCTAGAACCACCGAGCTCAATAAAAAGAGCCCCCGCGTCTAACCAGTGCGTCTCACCACTACCCATTATAGCACACTCCCCCGCCGTTGTCAACTGGCAATTTGCTGCGCGTTTTCATCAAATGCCGCGATCTACCAACCGACAAGAGCGCGTAGTAATTCGCGCAACAGCCGCCGCGTA
>JAFGRR010000288.1 GCA_016935035.1 Phycisphaerae bacterium
CCCGGCCAGCATCAGGTCGCCGATCAGATCCAGCACCTTATGCCGCACGCACTCATCGCCGAAGCGGAAGGTGTTTTCGATCGGGCCGTCCTTGCCGATCACCAGAATGTCGTCGTAGGTCAGGTGTTGGCCCAGCCCGGCCGAGCGCAGTTGGTGGGCTTCATGTTCAGTGACGAAGGTGCGCGCCGGGGCGACCTCGTCGCGAAAAGTCTCCGGCTCGATGGTGAAACGGAAAACCTGCTGGCCGATCGGGTTCGTGCCGCCGTAGTCCAGCTCGTAGATGATGTCCAGCCGGCCATGCTCACCGGGCCAGGCGACCACCTCGGCCTCACCCTCGGCCACACGTGTGGGCTTGGTCACGTCGAAGTACTGCCGCTCGATATCCTGTTCGACGACGCCCGCCGATTCGAGCGCCTCGGTGAATGGCAGCGAGCTGCCGTCGATCGAGGGGACCTCGGCGTTGTCGAGCACGACCTCGATATTGTCGATCCCCGCGCCGCGCACCGCCGCCAGGCAGTGCTCGACCGTCTCGATCGAGCTGGTGCCGTTGCGGAGAGAGGTTCGGCGTGCCCTTTTGGTGAGGTTGTCGATGCGCGCGGGAATCCGCACGGTGCTTCCGCCATCAACGCGGATGAACACGACACCGCTGCCCGCGGGCGCCGGTCTGAAGCGCATGGTCACCGGATAGCCGGTGAACAAGCCGCGGCCGGGAACTTCGACCTCTTTCTCAATCGTCCTTTGACGACTCAAGCTGTGCGACTCGTTTCTGCATTGCGCGGAATTGCCTCATCATTTCCGGCAGCCGGCGCAGCGCGGCGATCCGCCGCATGCTCGCCTGCATGTCGTCCGCTGGATACCCAAACCATACCGCGCCGTCCTCGATATCACGCAACACGCCGGACTGTGCGCCGACCTGCACACAACTGCCGATCCTCAGGTGGTCGATTATTCCGACCTGACCGCCGAGCACGGTATGGTGCCCGAGCGTGGTCGATCCGGAGATACCGCACTGCGCCACGATGATGCAGTGCTCTCCAATCTGGGCATTGTGGCCGATCTGTACGAGGTTATCAATTTTCGTTCCGCGCGCGATGCGCGTTACACCGCTGCGCGCCCGGTCGATTGCCGCGTTGGCTCCGATCTCGACGTCATCCTCGATCAGCACGCTGCCTACCTGCGGTATCTTCACGTGCCGGCCTTCGCGCGGGAGATAGCCGAAGCCGTCAGCCCCGATCGTCGCGTTTGGGCTGATGACTACGCGGTCGCCGATCTTGCAGCGTTCGCGCACGACGACGTTCGGCCACAACACGCAATCGCGCCCGATCTCAACATCGGTCCCCACATACACGCCCGGGTGTAGCTGGGTGTTGGGACCGATCTTCGCACGCGGACCGACATAGACGCGCTCGCCGATGCGGGCGCCATCAACCCGAGCATCAGACGTGACGATCGCGCTGTCGGCGACGCCGACCGGAATCGGCTCCGGCGGTGGCACCAGCATCTCCAGCACCGCGCACATCGCCAGGTCCGGATCATCCACGCGGATCAGGTTTCGGTCAGCCGGAAGATCCCAGCCCGTCTTGACTAGCACACCGGCCGCCCGCGTGTTGTCCAACTCCGGCCGTAGCTTCAGATCGGCCAGCCACGCCAACGCGTCGGGGCCGGCGTCTGCCAGTGGGGTGACGCACGCCACCTCGACGGTGCCATCTCCCTCCAGGCGGCCGCCCAAACGCTCAGCTATCGTCGCCAGGCTCAATCCCATCGACGCGCTCCATACTCGCCCGCGATCATCTACCCGCCAGGCGTCATCGACAGGTCAATGTTCATCATCTTTGTACGCGGCTGTTGGCCGTAGTCGGCGTTCAGCTTGGCCAGCACGGCCTCTGTCACGTCCACTGTCTCATCCGAAAAGAGCACCCGTCGCGCGAAAATCTGCTCGCGCACCGCGTCGGGATTGTCCGGGATCGACTGGAAGGGCGGGTCGAGGTTGATCACGAAGTGCAGCCCGCGATTCTTGGCCACGGCGCGCGTCGCTGACAGAATCTCCTCGTACACGCGTCCCGACCAGACCGCGACCTCGTTCGCCATCTGGGCCTGCGCCAGGTCTGCCCAGTTCTTGTAGTTCACCTGGAGCCGGACCAACTCGTCGCGTTTGCCGCGAAACGTCGGATCCTGCGGGTCCATCGCCGCCATCGCCGCCTGCATCGTCTCGATCCGCTGACGTCGCGATGTGTTTTCCGATTCGAGCTGCGCTCGGATCTGCGTCAGCTCTTCGTTGAGGTCGAGCTGACGCTGGTACTGGTTGAACACCCGCACCACGTCCAGGCCCGCGACGGGCGTGCTCGTCACCGGGGCGTTTTGGGCGTGCAGTGTGGTGTAGGTCGTGAAACACACGGCCCCGATCGCAACTCCGACCAGACAGCCTGTAAGCCAACTGCGCTTCATGTCAGTCTCCGCGATAGATTGAGCAGTCTTCAGTTGAGCGGGCCGACACGCCCACCGCTACAACATTGTCGTCCATATTCCCGTAATCACAAGTACCCCCACGCGACGCCTGATCCGAGCCGCGACCGTAAGGAAGCGGTTGCATCCGCCACCGAACGTCTACTGTATCGACCACTCCCTCACGGTCATGGCTCGGATCGTCATTCCGCGAGTACTTTGGCGACGCGACCCGGCAGATCGCTCGGTGCCGATCCGTTGATCAGCAGTGCGAAGGCCAGCGTGGTGCCATCGGGGCGCGTGACGTAGCCGGCCAGGGACCGTACGCCGGAGATTGTGCCGGTCTTGGCCATCAGACGTCCCTGCAACTGGGCATCGTGGATTCGCCGCAGGGTGCCGTCTTCGCCGGGCCGCGCCAGGCTGTCGGCGAACACCTGGCGGTGCGGACCGGCGCGCATGGCGCGGAGCAAGGCGGTGATCTGGCCGGCGGTGACGCGGTTTTCGTGGCTCAGGCCGCTGCCGTCACGCAGCACCGCGCCCTTCAGGTTGACGCTCATTCCCTCGATCGTCGTCCGTACTATTGCGGTGCCGCCCGTCCACGAGCCCGCCGTTAGCGTCGGCCGGCCGTTCTCGTCGTACGCGGCCAGGCTCTTCAGCAAGCACTCGGCGAAGAGATTCTGGCTGAAGGTGTTGCAGCGCCAGATGACGTCGCGCAGCGGCGTGCGGTGCGTGCTCAGCAGTGTCGCCGCGCGCAGCGACTCATCGTCGAGCGAACGGCGTACGACCTCGCCCTGCACCTTTACGCCATGTCGCTCCAGTGCCTCCCTCAGCACGAAGCCGAAGAAGATGGTGGCGTGCCCGGCGCTGGCGGTTCCGAGAAAGCTGCCGCGCACCACGGCGCCGCGCAGCTCGAACACGTCACTGCCGGGTTGCCGGTCGATCACCGCCGTGTACTTACGCCCCACGCGCAGCTCGTTCCGCACAAAGGCGGCCGGCAGGGCGGGCTGCATGGTCATCGCGACCTTGTCGCCGGCGACGTGGACACTGAAATCGACGCAGTTGTCCGCGATGTTCAGGCCGCCGACCGGGGCCGCGTACCACTTGTTCCACTGTGCGCGGTCCCAATCCGGATGGCGCTGTTGCTGCTCAAATACGTGATCGTCCAGCACGAGCTTCGTTATGCTGTCGCGCTGCTGCGTTTTGATTGCCGCCGCCCACGCATCGAGCACGTCCGTCGGCTTCTTGCCGTCGCGCGTCGCCAGACGCTCGTCGCACAGGGCCGGGTCACCGCCACCGACCACCCACAGCTCGTCACCGCTCAGATACACGCGCGTCTCGAACGCGAACCCGTCGCCGAAGCGTTCCAATGCGGCGGCAGTGACAAACAGCTTCATGACGCTGGCAGGTTTGAGCGGTAGATCGTCGTTACGCGCGAACCAGCTTTGGCCGTCGTCGGCGTCGATGACAACCAGCCCGACGTCGGTGGATTTGGGAAGCTTGGCCAGTGCGTTGTCCAGCCGCTGCCCGAAATTGGCGGGTACGTCGCCCGCCAGCGCGACCCGCGCCAGCAGGCCGACGAGCAGGGCGGCGCAGCGCCAGGCACTCATGCCGCGCTTACTCAAGATTCCGCGCCTTTCGCAGCAATTGAACGAGCGTCTTGAATTTCCCGTGGAAGGGAGCCTCCAGCACCATCATTTTCTCGCTGATCGGGTGGCGAAACTCGATCTTCCACGCGTGCAGCGCCTGGTACTCGATGATCGGCTCGTCCGAACCCTCTCCTGTCAGACTCTGCTCGCTTACCATTTTGCCGCCGTACATCGTGTCGCCCACCAGCGGATGACCAAGGTGCGACATGTGCACACGCAGTTGATGGGTGCGGCCGGTCTTCGGCTGAAGCTGCACGAGCGTGTAGCCGCGAAAACGCTCGGCCACCTCGTAGTACGTTACGGCCGCCTTGCCAACGTCGATCTTGTTCGCCGCGATCATCACCGCGAACTTCTCACGCACGATCGGATGCACGCCGATGGGCTTGTCGATCACGTCGCTGTCGAGGTTCAGGCTGCCTTCGACGACCGCGATGTAGGTCTTTTGAATCGTGCGGCGTTCGAACTGGAGGCTGAGCCGCCAATGGGCCTCGTCCGTCTTGGCTACCAGCATGATGCCGGTGGTGTTCTTGTCGAGCCGGTGCACGATCCCGGGTCGGAATGGGGCCGACCCGTGGCTGAGACTGTTCGAGTAATACGCCAGGGCGTTGGCGAGCGTTCCAGTCTGGCTGCCACGCGCCGGGTGGCAGATGATCCCCGCCTGCTTGTTGATCGCGATGATGTAGTCGTCCTCGTAGACGACGTCGACGGGGATGTCCTCGGGGATGATCTCGTGCGGTTCGGGCGGCGGGATCAGCAGATCGACGATGTCGCCGCCGCACATCTCGTAGCTGGCCTTGGTCGGCTTGTCATTGACGGTGATGGCGCCCTGTTTGATGAGGCGCTGAATCGCGGTGCGCGAAAGGTGCGGAAAGCGGCCCTGGAGGTACTTGTCCAGTCTGCGGCCCGGCAGACGC
>JAFGRR010000289.1 GCA_016935035.1 Phycisphaerae bacterium
GCGCAAGGCGCCAAACAGATGGTTGACCATTTGGTGGCATTCGTGAATGGCCAGCGCCGCATGCGCCAGGAGAGGGACGCCACCTCTGTCGGTCGGTCCGAGAGAACGCCGACGCCGTCTAGTGGGCGCGGCAGACAGGCGAAGCGAACGCCGAAGCGGGCAGCGGCACCGGCGAAGTTCGGCGGAACATCGGGGGCAAGCGCCGGTTCTGACGCCGGACTGCCGGACGATGTAGAGGACTTCTAACGAGGATGCGGACGCCAGCAGGGCTCCGCCGACACATGCGAGCGACCACGCCAACCTGCCGCGTGGCCGCTTGCTTCGCGCGCCCGCCGTTGGACGGCATTTGCTACAGGCCTTTGGATCTCCGTCGCGCCCCGAGTACTATGGAGCATAGGACGAAGTGGCGATCAGCGGCGTTTGATGTGTGTGCGGCGCCGTGGCTGGGGGTTCGCCCGGTGACTTCAAAGGCACGCACATCCCGGGGAAGTCGTACGGCAGGGATAGTCCCATGCGCATCGCACTCGTGATGATCGTGACGCTGGCTCTGGTGGGCTGTGTGGCGGATCAGGCCTCGCCACGTGTTGCTGCCGACCGCGTAGCGGCGCGCCGCGCTCCGGGCACGCCGGCCGGAAAGCCACCGCGCGCGGTCAATCCTTTTGAGGCGGCACGCTGGCGCCGCCTGCGTTTTCTGAGCGAGAATGGCGAGGTCCGGCCGGATGGCTATCGGACCGCGCTGGCACAACGCACCGATAACCTGACACATTGGCTCACGACGCGCGACGCCGGCGTCAGCCCGCTGTCGTGGAATGAACGCGGCCCCAACAACGTCGGCGGCCGGTCGCGCACGCTGATAATCGATCCGGACAACACAGATCACATGTGGGCCGGCGCCGTCAGCGGCGGGATCTGGTTCAGTGATGACCGCGGAGCGTCATGGGTGCCGGTGGACGACACCATGAACAATCTGGCCGTTTGCTGCCTGGTGATCGACCCGACGAGTTCGGACGTCATGTACGCCGGCACGGGCGAGGGGTTCTTCAATGGCGACGCGATTCGCGGCGACGGCATCTACCGCTCAGTTGACCGTGGTGTCACCTGGAGTCGGTTGCCGAGCACCACCGGCTGGGACAATGTTTGCCGCATCGCCGTCGCGCCCGACAACGGGAACCTGATCCTGGCAGCGAAACGCTACGGCGGTATTCAGCGCAGCACGGACGGCGGGCAGACGTGGAGCAACCCACGGTGGGCGCAAGGGGCCTTTTACGTCGCCTTTGACCCGAATGACAGCAACAAGGCCGTCGCCCACGTCATCGACTACGACTGGAATGCGAGCGACTGGTTCCACCGCGCCTTGTATTCAACCGACGGCGGCGCATCGTGGAACGTAGCGAGCGGCCTCAACCAGGTCTGGGGTTTTGGCTCGCGAATCGAGCTTTCGTATGCGCCCAGTCAGCCGGACATCGTCTATGCCTCCGTCGCGACGGACGGCGGCAAGATCTGGCGCTCGACTGATGGCGGGCACTCATACACGTTGCGAACCACTAGCGGCTCCAGCGCCGTAAGTTGGTACGCCAACCCGCTGTGGGTTGATCCGACGGACGCTAACGTCCTGGTTACAGGCGGCTACAACATCGTCAGGAGCACCGACGGCGGCCAGACGCTGACACAGATCAGTGACGGCTACATCATGACCACCCAGCCGCACGTTGACATACACTACTTCGCGAACGATCCCGGCTACAACGGCACCACCAATCGCCGCTTCTATGTCTGCACCGACGGCGGCGTATGGGCGAATGACGACGTTTACGCGGCATCCGGCTCAGGTGACGGCGGTTGGTATAAGCGTGACCAGTCGTACCGCACGACGCAGTACTACGGCGCAGCCGGCGATGGCCCCAGCGGCCTGATCATCGGCGGATTGCAGGACAACGGCACTCTGCGACTAACCAGCGGGTCGGACCAGGCCCATCTGACCTTCGGCGGCGACGGCGGGTTCTGTGCGATCGACCCCGACAACGTCAATTACTGCTACGGAGAGTACATCAACCTGAAGATCTTCCGCTCGAACAACGGTGGCGACAGCGCGTCGTACATCTACAACGGCATCGCCGACGCCGGCACCGCCGCGAACTTCATCGCGCCCTTTGTTCTTGATCCGAATTACTGGTGGCGGATGCTGGCGGGCGGCCAGAGCCTGTGGCGGACGAACAACGCGCAGGCCGGAACGGTCAGTTGGTCGCGCATCAAGGATCCCGGCAGCACGAACATCAGCGCGATTGCCGTCGCTCCCGGGAACTCCGACATCATCTGGGTGGGCTACAACGACGGGCAGGTGTGCCGCACCGCCAACGGCACCGCCGCCAGTCCGACGTGGATCGATGTTGACGACAATGGCGGGACCGATCCGTTGCCGGATCGCTATGTGACGCGCATTCTGATCGATCCGGACGACCATGATATGGTGTACGTGTGTCTGGGTGGGTTCGATCCGGACAACGTGCAACGCACACTGGACGGCGGCAACACGTGGCTGGACGTCACCGGCACGGCGCCGGCCGCACTGCCGGACTGCCCGGTCAACGGCATCGCACGGCATCCGGACCACGCCGACTGGCTGTACGTAGCCACCGAACTCGGGATCTTCGCGTCTGAGGACGGCGGCGCCACGTGGTCCACTAATAATCAAGGACCGGCCAACGTCTCGGTCGATGAGATTGTCTTCATGCACGACTCGACGACATTGCTCGCCGCCACCCACGGCCGCGGTATATTCACGGCCGACGTGAGTCACGCGACGGGTGACACCAACTGTGATGGTGCCGTGGATGTGTTCGACATTGACTCGTTCATACTCGCCATAACCAACCCGGCCGCGTACGCGGCGATGTATCCGGCGTGCGACATGGGTGTCGCCGACTGCAATGGCGACGGAGCGGTGGACGTGTTTGATATCGACGCGTTCGTCGATCGAGTGACGGCGCCGTGAACAGGAATGCGGGAAGTGCTTGACTGGTGGCGGGCATGCTGTAGACTTAAGTAGGAATGTTGTAGGGAACGATGTGATGCTATCAGGCATGATGACAACCCATGCGACGCTCGGATTGAAGCTGGCCAAGCCGCGGATGCGCGACGCGTTCGCCAATTGGCAGGGCGTCTATCTGCGCGTCGATATTTGTGCGCGAGGTGGACCGTAGGGCATAGACGAAATACGAGTTTTCGCAAGCCCTGCCGTCCACGACGCTCGCAGGGCTTTTTTGTTGGACTGTCGGCGGTGCGGGCGTTCCTGCCGGAACCGTCAGCCGGCTGTCGCGTATAAGCTGATGTGGCGCCACCCCTGGGCGCCGATGTTCGCTGGATGCCCGTGCCGGTCATCCTCGGAGGAGTGACGGGTGTTGCTGCTTGCACTCAAAGTGCTGGCGCTGATCGCGGCGATTATTGCGTTTCGCGCAGTTCGTCGCACGGCAATCAGCGGTGCCACGCGACGCGCGGCTGTGCCAAGCCGGGCCCTGGCCGGGCGCACGCCGGTCTCCGCGCGAAACACGCAGCGCGCCGTACTGGCGGCGCGCCGTGCGGGCACGACCGACACCGCATCCAGTTCAAGCTCCCCTTCGCAGTCACAGGAGCCGATCATGGACCAGACGCACGCATTGCTCGATCTGGTTTGCACGTACCTCGAAGCCGATGACTTCGCTCATCACTTCTGTCACGAGCCGCCCGCGATCAAGACGGGTTTCCACGGAAACACGTCGACATATGCGGTGCAGGTTGTCGCTCCGAGTGATCCGGCGGCGTTGGGCGTCTACGTGCGCATCCCCACGCTCGTGCCCGAGAGTCACCGCGAGCGCATGGCCGAGGCAGTGACGCGCGCCAACTGCGGGCTGTTGCTTGGCGCGTTTGAGTATGACATCGGCGAGGGCACGCTCGGCTTCCGCTCGACCATGCCGGTCGCCGACAGCACCGTGACGCACGAGCAGTTTCAGCACCTGCTGTTCTCGTCGCTGGCCACGGCGGATAGGTACCACCGGGCGTTTTGCCGGCTGATCTTCGGCGACGACATGTCACCTGCCGAGGTGATCGCCGAGGTCGAGATGGCGTAGCGCCGCGGATCGCGGACAAAGAGCATTGGATGTTTCCTCCGCCGGGTGCGGCGCGCCGCGAGGCATGTCGCACCCGGGTCGTTTTGGAGTGACGTAGGGAAAGACGAAGATGCACGGCGGGCTGGCGTGTGAAGCGCAAGACTGGCCGGTGAGTCTTAGGTATCACTCATTGCCGCTCAGACTCTGATGAAAATCAGAACACAGAAGTGACGACGAAGAGGCGGAGCTTTCAGTTGCAGTGGACGCACAAGCCGCAAATGGCTCCTACGGCCCCGGATATGATGATCAGAGTCCATGTCGGTACATTGCTCCGCCGGGAGTCTGGTAGTGCTGAGGGTGGTGGTACGTCGTGGCCGCATTCAGGGCACCTGGCCGGCGTTCCACGGAGGTCATATCCGCAGTGGCCACAAAGGTTTTGTTGATGGCCGCATCGTGGACACTTGGCGTTGGTGGACGCGCGAATCCGCGCACCGCACTCGCTGCAATGAGCTGGCGGCGGCCGCTTGGGCCAACCGGTTGTTATGGTGCGGCAGAGCAGCGATAGGGCCAACACTATAAGATCTGGAATGGCTAGAAGGAGGCTAAAGCAGACCGCCAGCACAATCAGGGTGATCGTGCCAGACAATCCCAGGGCGAGTAGGGCCAGGGCCATGGTTGGCATTCTACAGCAAAGAATGCCGGATGTGAGACGTTCACGCGTGTGTCCGGCGGGTGAGGAAGGAGAACGTGGGGGGCGCCAGTTGGGGCGTTGACCGTTGGGCTTGGGCGTGGTATCGGAGGCGCATGAAACAGCGTGAGACCATCGCCATCCTGGATTTCGGGAGTCAGTATTCGCAACTGATCGCCCGACGTGTGCGCGAAAACCATGTTTATAGCGAGTTGCTGAGTCCGGGTACCGCGCCGGAGAAGCTGCGCGCGATGGACCTGAAGGGAATCATCCTGTCGGGCGGGCCGGCGAGCGTTTATGCGGAGGGGGCTCCGACGTGCGATCCGGGGATTTTCGACCTGGGGGTGCCGGTGCTGGGCATCTGCTATGGGATGCAGCTCGCGTGTCGCGTGCTGGGCGGTGAGGTCAACGCCGGCACGTCGCGCGAGTATGGGCGCGTGCGGCTTCAGATTCACAAGCAGGAGCCGTTTCTGGCGCATTTGCCGGAAGAGACGGCGGTCTGGATGAGTCATGGCGACGTGGTGACGGGGGTGGCGGACTGCTTCGAGGTCATCGCGGCCACGGCGCAGTGTCCGTTTGCCGCGGTGCGTCACACTAGCCGGCCGGTTTTCGGCGTGCAGTTTCACCCGGAGGTGACGCATACGCCGCACGGTCGGCAGATCATCCGCAATTTCCTTTATGACGTGTGCAAGTGCGGCGGGACGTGGCGTGTCTCAAATGTAATCGACGATGCGATCGAACGCGTGCGGGTACAAGTCGGGGACAGCGGGCAGGTGATCTGCGGGTTGTCGGGCGGGGTGGACAGCAGCGTATTGGCGGCGCTATTGCATCGCGCGATCGGCGATCGGCTGTTTTGTATCTTCGTGGATAACGGCTTGCTGCGTCAGAACGAGGCGACGATCGTCGAGCAGACCTTCCACCAGCATTTCGGTATGCAGTTGCGTGTTGTTGACGCACGCGAGCGATTTCTGTCGCAACTTGCCGGCGTGCTTGATCCACAGGAGAAACGCCGCCGCATCGGACACGAGTTCATCCAGGTCTTCAAGACCGAGTCGGAGACGATCGGCGACGCGCGCTTCCTCGCGCAGGGCACGATCTACCCGGACGTTATCGAGTCCGGCTGCGGCCCGACCGGCCATGCGGCCATGATTAAGTCGCATCACAATGTGGGCGGTCTGCCGGCGGAGTTGGGCTTTGAGTTGGTCGAACCGCTGCGGCTGTTGTTCAAGGACGAGGTGCGGCAGGTCGGCGAGGCCCTGGGCTTGCCCGAGGATCTCGTTTGGCGACACCCGTTCCCTGGCCCGGGCTTAGCGGTGCGCATTGCGGGCGAGGTGACGCCCGAGCGGCTGGAGTTGTTGCGGCCGGCAGACCAGATCTTGATCGACGAATTGCACGCGACTGGGTGGTATCGGAAGGTAGCTCAGGCATTTGCCGTGCTGGTTCCGGTCGCGAGTGTGGGAGTCATGGGCGATGGGCGGTCGTACGAAGGGCAGAGTCTGTTGGTGCTGCGGCTGGTGGAGTCGACGGACTTCATGACAGCCGACTGGGTCCACATTGATCACGAAGTGCTCGCGACAGTGAGCAACCGGATCATCAACGAAATCAGCGGCATAAACCGCGTCGCGTACGACATCTCCAGCAAACCGCCTGCTACAATCGAGTGGGAGTAGACCCCCGGGACGTTCCCGGGGTGAACGTCCCGGAGACCCCGGTGTTAGCGAATATCGGCCTGGCGTGACGATTATGGCGTTGTGCGTGATTAGGTAGCCGATAAACAGCCCGTCAGCGGCATGGGCGGCCAGTCCGAGGCGCGGGGACCGCATATCTCCCCGGGGACCCTTGAGATCCTAATAGAGCGGCCATAGCATTGATTGATGGGAAAGACGCACGTACTATTTGCGCTCATCATTCTGGTCGGTGGTTGTGGCCAGCGGCCGAGTGGTGCGGTCCTTTATCGGAACACCTCGGATTCGGCCAAGTCGGTGCACGTGAACTTGGCACTTGGGCCGTCAGCAGCACACAACAGAATAGGGGAGTTGTTCGCCACGCGTTCGGATTGGCCGGCGGTGACGGACGGGTACAGGTTCCGGGACGTTGAGCGGTATTTTGAGTACAGCTTTGATGACCAAGCGTTTTACGAAGACGACGGTGGCAGTTTCTACCACGGGGCCGGTGCGTGGCGCACTGGCGCCCACATTCGATAACCTGTGTAAAAACAGTTAGTTACAACGCGTTAGTGGCGATCGTTAGATCGGAGGCCGGCAGCAAGGCTGCCGCGGAGACTGACGACGCCCGGGTGATGTGGAGTTTCAGCTTGACTTGATTGGCGGCCCATGGGCTACAATATGCGTAAGCAGATTGTTAGGAGTCTGCCGGGTTGGGGCCCAGACTGCAATGATCGGAGGAGATCATGATGACTCGGGATAGGTACTTTTGCATAGCGTTCATAGGCCTGCTCGTGACAGGGTTGGCCGGCTGTAACCTCCTGTATCCGTCGGCGATGGTCGACCAGGAGATCATTGACTATGTCACCAGCACGACCGCCACTGATCCGAACGACGCGGGTCAGGCTGCCCAGGGCGCGCCTGGCGTACCGGGAGCCGCGGGCGCGGACGGTGTCGACGGTGTTGATGGTACTGATGGCACGGACGGCACTGATGGCGCTGATGGCGCTGATGGCGCAACCGGTGCGACCGGTGCCACTGGTGCGACGGGCGCCACCGGTGCCGATGGCCTGTCGTGCTGGGATCTGAACGGCGATGGCGTCAAGGACGCCGCCGAAGACATCAACGGCGACGGTCTCTGGGATGCCAACGACTGCCAAGGCAGCGGCACCGGGACCCCGGGGGCTGACGGCCAGGATGGCGCTGACGGTGCCGATGGTGCTGATGGCGCCGATGGCGCGGACGGTATCGACGGCGTCGCCTGTTGGGACCTGAACGGCGACGGTGTTCAGGATGCCGCCGAGGATGTCAACGGCGACGGCGTGTGGAACGCCGAGGACTGCCAGGGCACGGGCGCGCTGGTTGCAGTGAGCTTCCGCAGCAACGGTGCGGCCGACACCAACCCTGATGGTGTTGTCCTCAACAGCGGTGCCACGCTCCACGACGGCACCACGCCGAACGCGTACTACGAACTCAAGTTCGACGTCACGAAGTCGACCACCCCGCTCAGCACGCGCCTGCTGGTCCAGGTGACGGCCGAGACGATCGTATTCGGCTCGACTACGTACCCGACCTTCGCGACCTACAACTATATTGGTCGTGAGATGAACGACCTGGACAGCAACGGCTCGTTGGAGACCGACGTCCTCACGGTTCGCGTGTTCATCTACGAGTTGACGAGCGGCACGCGTGTCCCGAGCGGCTTCAGCATCACAGTGACTGAGCCGTAATCAGCCCAACTCGGCAGACTTGAATCACAACAGGCGGTGCCGGTCACCCGATCGGCGCCGCCTCTTCTTTGTCCAATTAACGCAGATGGACGCGTGGGCACGGTCACTGCATATTTGTGCGATAGTACACAAATACTGGCTTGTTCGCCCAGGTAATGCGGCTTGACCAGAGGCCGCTGGGGCCGAATCGTTTGACCAGCTCGTACTGTCCAGGCGGGAGCTGCGCTTCGGCGCGATGCGCGTCATCCGCGGTTACAACGAGCCATTGGGGCAGCGTCGCCGGGTCGATTGGCTGGGCCGTGGGTTGGGATGGCAGCAAGATGATCATGCGGTGGGCGAAGTCGATGGGCGGGGTGGCGTACGGGCCGGGTTCCTGCACTAAAGCGATCGGCTCCGATGTGGGGATGAGTTCTTCGAGATAGCTTGCGGCGCAAGCACGTGACTCGGTCGCACCGCCGGCGTCAGTTGCCAAGGCGCGCACGTACGCTGGCGTGCGGCAAAGCAGCAGTGTTGCCAGGCCGACCGTTAGCGCCAGCAGTGGTAGGCGGCGTTGCAGCGTGCCTATGATGCCGGCCGAGGCGAGCGCGAGCAATGTCGCCGGAAACACGAGAAACCGCGCGTATTCCGCGGGTTTGCCGGCCCCGATGGCGACGCAGATGGCTAGCAACGCGATGCCGGCGCCGGCCGCCATCAGTGTTCGCCACCAGTCGCGGCGCAGCAGCAGAACAAAGCCCACCATCCCGATCAGCGCCACACCCGCGCCGGCGGCTTCAACCAGCAGATCCGCGACGGTCATCAGCCCGCCACCGAGATTTCCGACGCGGTACATGGAGGTCGAGTTGGATATATTGCTGGTGAGCGAACCGCCGCCGCCGATGAGGCCGAGTATCACGTACGGGTTGGTTATGGCGTAGACCGCGGCGGCGATGATGGCGGCGATGGCGAGTTGGGTATATTGCCGCTTGCGGGCTTTGTCGGAGTTGGGCTGAGTGTGGAAGGCCAGAAGCAGCAGCGGCCAAAGGACGGCGGCGACGGCGCCGGTCAGTACCAGGCCGACGGCGTAGCCGGAGCACAGGCCCAGCAGGACGGCGTCGCGCAGGCGGCGATGATCGTAGTAGCGCAGCGCGAATAACGCGGCCAGAAGCAGCAGAGTGGCGGACGGCAGGTGGGGCTTGGCCTCGACCGCGTTGGCAAGGAACACGGGGCAGGCGGCGGTCAGGATGGCGGCGATCCAGCCGGTGTGTCGTCCGCCAACGCGACGACCGAGGCGATAGACCGTGCAGAGCATGACGGCGCCGAACAGCAGCGAGACGGCGCGGGCGACGAGGTAGAACTGCGCGAACGCTTCGGGACTGTTGAGGTAGTAGGTGACGTCGCCGGTGACGTGGACGAGGTGCGCCAGGTAGGCCGCGACGAGGGCGGCGGCAATGAGGTAGATGTAGCCGCCGCCGTACTGGTAGAGCTTGGGGTCGAAGTCGCCGCTACGCGGGTTCATACGCTGCAAAGCGCGGAAGGTGATCATCTCGTCCGGCTGGTGGGAGTAGAGGCGGTAGCGGCGGAGGATCTCGGCACGCTCGGCGTCGGTGGCGGTGATGTCGGTCGGTGCATCAAGCTGGCGCGGATTCAGGTCCGTGTCGGCGCCGGCCTGGCGGTTGCGCAACTCGGCCAGGGCGGCGTCGGAGTTGTAGCGGGCGGCGTCCCAGGGCGGCTCACCGCCGAAGAGGAGGTCGTCGTAACGCGATGTCGGCAGGCCCCAGCGGATGAGGGGGGCCATCAGCGCCAGCCAGGCGAAGAGCGCGATGGTCGCGACGATGCGGCGTCGTCGGGCGAAGTGTCTGGCTGATAGGTGCTGTGCGGGAGTGTTCATCGCTACACCAACACGTCAATGATACCCAGCGTGCCGAAAAGCATGCTGACGACGCCATTGACGGTGAAGAATGCGAGATTCACGCGGCTGAGGTCACGCGCGCTGACCAGGGCGTTTTCGACTATCAGCAGGATAGTGACGAGCAGGACGGCCACGAAGTAGATGAGCCCGAGGCTGGCGGTGACGCCGACGCCGACAAGGGCGGCGACGGTCAGCAGGTGGAAGAGACGGGCTAGGTTCAGGGCGGCGTCGACGCCCATGACGGAGGGCACGCTGAGCAGGCCGGTCCGGCGATCGAAGTCAACGTCCTGGCAGGCGTAGATCAGGTCGAAACCGCCGATCCAGAATACTACTGCGACCATCAGCAGCCACGCGGGCAGGTCAAGCGTGCCGGGGTTAATCGCGATCCAGGCCGCGACCGGCGAACTACCTATGGCCAGGCCGAGGACAACGTGCGACCAGCGCGTGAAACGCTTGGTGTACGAATATACGCACAGCAGCGCCAACACCGGCAGGCTGAGAATCGTCGGCCATGGGTTGTGTATTTCCAGCCAGAAGACCAGGCAGGCGAGTTCGAAGACCAGCACGGAACAGATGAAGAAGGCCCATGCGTGCCGTGACGACAGGCGACCGGTCGGCAAGGGGCGGTTGGAAGTGCGCGGGTTGGCGGCGTCGATGCGGGCGTCGCAGATGCGGTTGAACGTCATCGCCGCGCTGCGCGCCGCGACCATGCAGATGACGATCAGGACGAACTGCGTCAGTGTCGGCAGGTTCGGTCGAGCGGCGAGGAACATCGCCAGCAGGGCGAACGGCATGGCGAAGACCGAGTGCGCGACCTTCACCATCTCCGCCCAGATGGATACCGTGCGTGTCAGGCCGCCGCTCATTTAGTCGGCCTCGCGTTCGGGTTCCCAGCGCGTGTGGAGTTCGTGCGGAACGCCGAGCAGATCAAGCAGCTTGCCGACGACGAAATCGACGAGGTCGCCGACGGTGGCGGGTTTGAGATAGAAGCCCGGGTTGGCCGGGCAGATGACGGCGCCGGCTTGGCTGAGTCGCAGCATGTTCGCCAGATCAATCTGGCTGAGCGGCATTTCACGCGTGACGAGAACAAGTCGGCGGGATTCCTTGAGCGTGACGGCGGCGGCGCGCCTGATGAGGTCGTCGCCGAGTCCGGATGCGACGGCGCCGAGCGTGTTCGAACTACACGGGCACACGATCATGCCGTCGGTGATGAATGACCCGCTGGCGATTCTCGCGCCGACGTCGTTGGGCGGATAGAGCGTCACGTTGTCCGCGGGCTCGCCAAGCAGGGCCTCGATGGTCGGTTCGCGGATTCCAAGTTCATCCAGAAGCAGCCGGCGACCATGCGATGAGATAACGAGATGAAGGTCGGTGCCGGCGCGGGCGAGTTCTTGCGCCAGCCGTCTTGCGTACGGCGCGCCGCTGGCGCCGGTAATGGCCATGACGATTCGCTTCACGGCTTCTCCGCTGGAACGGCCGGTCCGATGGGCTCGAGCAGGCTTAATTGCTCGGTGGCGAGCCGCCCCCAGATGGTATTCGGGTACTTGTCGGCGAGCGTGCGCATGCGCGCGAGGCCGCGTTCACGCGGCGTGCCGCTCTCGTCGCGCAGCGACTGAATCTCGAGGCTGGCGAGTCGATATAGCGCCTCGGGAACCGCGTCGCCGCTCGTGTAGCGGGCCAGGAACCCTTCAAGGTTGGTGGCACGCCGTTCGAACTCGGGCTCGGCCAGTGCCCAGGCGAGCACGAGGTTGTCGGCCAACAGGCTGTCGGCGTAACGTTCGGCGAGGGTGGCCAAATGCACGCGGTGTCCGGCGCGGCGTTGATCGAGCGAGTAAAGGGCGGCCAGCGGCGCGTTGCCATACTTGGGATCGTCGCGATTTTCCCTGACCAACTCGAACAGACGCTTGGCCTCGTCGAGATACCAGCGTGTGTCAAAGGCCAGGCTCGCCTCCGGCGGTGCCGAGCGGAACGGGCCGCGCACGGCGCCGGGTTGAGTGGTGGTCGTTATCGGCTGGGTGCGAACGTCACGCTCAATCGCGGGCCGCAGTTGCTCGACCGCCGCACCCACGTTGCCGCTACGAAGGCTGAGCTGTGCCAGACGCAAGGCAGCGGCGGCGACCAACGGCGAGTCGCCGTACTCGCGCAGGATCACCGACCACGGGCGCTCGGACTGCGGGTGCGGGAAGTCGGCATAGTACTTGCGCATCGGGCTGGGTACCGTCAGCAAGGCTTGCTGATCGAGCCGTGTATCAAGCGCGCGGGCCTGCAAGTAGAGGACATTCGGCACGTAGCGGCTGTTGGGATGATCGACGATGAAGCGGTCGGAGGCGCTCCGGGCCGCGCTGCGGCTATCCAGCAGTTCTATCAGGAAGTGGCGGATGAGCCGGCCGCGCAGCGGCTCGAGATCGCCCTTAATCACTAGCCAGAGGATGTCCGGCTGCAATTTGTTCTCTTCCACGAGTTGGCGGATGGTTGGGCTGGCGTCCTCGACGGCTTTGAAGCGTGGTGATTGCGGGCCGAACTCCGTTTCCAGGACGCGGTAGGATAGCTCGTCGGTGCCGACCTGCGTGTGAAACAGGACCGTGGGCAGGGCCAGCATCGCAGCCAGCACCGGTGCGACCACGCCAGGACGAAACCGGACGACCGACGCCAGTAGCATGATTGTGCCGAGCATGACCGACGCGGCCAGAATCGCGATGACCCACGGCGCGAAGAGCAGCGGACGTTGCTCGGGCGTTACCGAGGTCTCGACCTGATCAGCGTAAACACGCGTCGCCAGGTAGAGGTACAGCAGGACGGGCAACAGCCCCAGCAGGGCTGACCCAAAGCGAAATGACAGCCGGAACGGGCGTACTGATGCCAGGATCGCTCCGCCGACGAGCGTTACGGCCATCCAGGGCATGTGTGCAAAAACCAACACCGCCAGCGCGAATGGCAGCATGGCGCAAAAGCGATACAGAATCGAGACCGCGATCGGCACTGCGACGATCGAGGCAACCAGCAGGCCTAGGACGATGCCGTGGATCGGCGTCTGCACCACGTTGATCGGGTAGAGCAGGAAGTCGTTCAGATCGTGCGTCTGCTCGCCCCAGAAGCGGAACGGGGCGGCGTAGCTCTCGAAATCGAAGTCAATCGGCCGGGCCACGTGCAGCCAGTGCGTGAAAACGCACAGGCCGCAGAAGAGCACGAAGTTGACCGCCAGCAGCACGATCGCGCGCACACGATACTTGGACTCGGTACGCGACCATACATCCACGATGGGACGCTCCGGCGGCCTTTCGGCAGCCTTGGCCGGCGACTCGGGCGATGGGAGGGGCTGGCTTGTGTCCATGTCTGCCATGACGGCGCATGCTAATGCGCATGACTGTCAAGCGGCAACCGGGGGAATGGCGAATGGCTAGCTCAGGGGTTCAACGCGTGGCCAGGATGGCCTCTGGTCGGCGAGCGAATCGCCGGGCGGTTGCCGGGGTGATTTTGCCCGCAGTCACCAGACGCTGAAGGTCGTCGTCGAGCAGGCAC
>JAFGRR010000290.1 GCA_016935035.1 Phycisphaerae bacterium
AGTGGTTAGCGGTTCCGACAGACGAGAAGCCGCGTTTTCGGACTAGAATCGTCGGTGCCCCGTCCGACCCCGGCCGAATTGGTGACATCTCCGTGAGAACCCAAGGACAAATCGAAGCCGCCATTTCTGAGGGGATCGGTCGCTTTGAACAGGAATTCATGGGCCGGGGCCCCAAGAACATTCAAACTTATCTCATCGGTGATCTGCTCGTGGTCCGCCTCCAGGGTGTATTGACCGCAGCCGAACAGCACTTGGTCAGGACGCTTCCGGGCGAAAAGGGCCGGGACCTGCTCAAACAGGTGAGGACGCAGTTAATCGAGACGGCGCGGCCGATGATCGAGGCGACGGTCCAGGAGATCACCGGGGTTAGCGTATCGAGCCTTCACCACGACGTCAGCACCGTCAGCGGCGAAGAGGTTGTGATCTTCAGCCTGGCCGATTCGCCTCTCACACGCGCAACGAAGAAGTAATAGCCTGCGCGACAGAATCTGCGGAAGCGGATGCTCGCGGCCGCCCCTCACGCGCGGGGGCTCCGTGAGATGGTCGCTGTACTTTTGGCGGATGTCCAAGATCCTGACGTTGCGGTACAACGACGCGCCAGGACCATATCGCTAACGCGTTGATGATCATCGCCAACGCCGCAGAAGCCATCAGGGACTTGGCGAAAGACCGACCGGCGCGCAGGTCCATGCTGATTTTCCTTCTCTCCGAAGGAAGATCATGCTGCGTTGGACACGTGCGGCCGTTTCCTCAAGCGCTCCCGATTCCGGCGAGGAACCAGCGCGCGGGCTTCTGAAGGAGGATTAGCATGAAAGCGGTCATCAGCTTGTTTCTCGCCGGGCTGGCTGCCGTTCTGCCGGTCACGGTAACGCTGTATGTGCTGTATTGGCTGGGCAGCACGGCGGAGGCGTTTCTGGGACGGGGGCTGAAGCTGCTAATCCCCGGCAGCCTGTACTGGCCGGGGATGGGCGTCGTGGCTGGGCTGGTCTTGGTGTTCGTGATCGGCGTGTTGATGAACGCTTGGCTCTTTCGAAAGGTGTTCCGGTGGGGCGAGCGGCTTATGGAGCGTATTCCGCTGGTGAAGGCGCTGTATGGGTCCGTGCGCGACCTGATGGGCTTCTTCTCGGGGTCCGACAAGAAGACGATGCGTAAGGCCGTCATGGTGACCGTCGGGAACACCCCGGTACGCCTCATCGGGTTCATCACGCGTGAGGAGTTCGGCGACCTGCCGGCCGGGATCGGCGGCGACGAAACCGTGGCGGTCTATCTGCCGATGAGCTACCAGATCGGCGGCTTTACGACGATGGTCCCGCGCTCGGCCGTCCAACCCATCGATATGTCCATCGAACAGGCGATGCGGTTCGCCGTCACCGCGGGGATGGGCGAGGTGAAGGGAGGATAGGCGGGGAAGTACGCACGGTTCTACCGCGCTACGGCGCGGGCCATGGGTCACCTGCGGCCCGAGTCGTTCGTGTTCTTCTCAGGATCCTTGGGCCTCACCCAGCCCGGTGTCGATTTCGCCCGTTTTCCGTGTGCGTTGAACGAACCGCATCTTCGCGCGGGGCCGGCGATGTGCGATGCTGGAGGGCATGAGCAAACGAAGTGATTCGGCCTCGCGGTGGCGTGAGATTGTGCAGGGACATGCTGACAGCGGTTTGTCGGTGGCGGCGTACTGCCGGCGGGCCCGTAGCTTGCGCATACCGTCAGCCGCAGTTCACCGTCGCCGGCCGACGTGCAACGCAGAACGAACTGGACCGCCAATCGCCGGGCCATCGTCTGGCGACAGGCGTAAGTAGACGTCTGTCTCTTGCGAGCCGATCGCGCGACTGTCGAGTCTGACATAAACTCTGACAGAAACCAATACAAAAACCCGCCTGGCGCTAGCGCCAAGCGGGTTTTTCAGAGATTATGTCGATTTACAGCCCGTCCCCTTTGGCCGCTCGGGCACACGCCCAGTCCTAGCTGGCACGATCTACATCGGCCAGCGTTGAATCAACATAAGGTACGACCAGAGACCGAAATTGTCTACCCCCTTTCGGTGTCCTCAGGTACCGCCCTAGCGGGGGATGTTGTGACCCGTTCGCTAATAGTGGATAATTCGTAACCGGTTTTCCCCCCGGGGTTTAGCCCATTTGGGCAGGTTTTCCTGCCGGTGGCAAAAATCCTTCAAAAAAACGCGCTGCTTGCCTTGCCTTTGCGGCGCTATGTCGTACTATCCCAATAGAAACGAACGCCGGATCGTTACGAAACGATCGGCGACGAACTACGGGCGGCATGCTCGGCTGCGGCGTTTCCCCCCGGCGCCCACCGACGTCCGCCCAATTTTTTGCGCCAAATCATTCTCAGAACCTCATCACTCACTACTATCGCGGCTCGGTTTCAAACAAGCGTCACGCGCTCCGTCAACGCCCGCATCAGGCCTCAGCCCAGGCATCCGAGGTCCAGATCGGGTGCGGTCTGGTTCCGATTGTGGCGTCCGGCTGATCGACTACAATCTGGCCCTTGGTGCCGACTCAAGGAGACTCGATGGAACGTACTCTGATCATCTTCAAGCCCGATGCCGTCAACCGCATGCTCATGGGCCAGATTCTCGCGCGTTTTGAGGCCAAGGGACTGCGACTGGCGGCAATGAAGCTGCAACAATCCCCCCGCACGCAGGTTGAGAAGCACTACGCCGTACATCATGGGAAGCCATTCTACGAGTCACTCGTGAACTTCATGACCAGCGGACCGGTGGTGCTGGCGGTGCTGGAAGGGCCGGGCGCGATTGGCGTGGTTCGCAAGCTGCTCGGTGCGACGAACGGGCGCGAGGCCGAGCCGGGCACGATTCGCGGCGATTTCGGGCTGGATCAGCAGTACAACCTCGTGCATGCCAGCGACGGCCCGGATACGGCGCGGACCGAGATCGAATTGTTCTTCAAGCCCGAAGAGATCGTCAGCTACGAACGGGCGCCGGATCGCTGGATCGTGCGCAAGTAGTCACATCTATGCAGCGCGGCAGGTCACGGCAACTGGAGGAGCTTATCGTGAAGGTCAGCACCATCTCGGAACATCCACAGCACGACGTCACGATGGAGGGCGCAGCGAACACGCGCATGCGGATGCTGATCGGCCCGGACGACGGCGCCGAGAGCTTTCACATGCGCCACTTCGAGATCGCCCCCGGCGGACACACGCCACATCATGCGCACGACTATGAGCATGAGATTGTGGTCCTGCATGGCACGGGCGTAGCCAGGTCGGACGAGGGCGACCGGCCGATGAGCCCCGGAACGGTGCTATGGATACCCGCGAACGAAAAGCACCAGATGCGCAACACGGGCGCTGAACCGCTGGAGGTCATCTGCCTGATCCCGGCTCCGCACAACTGCACAAGTTAACCCGGATTAGAAAGGGGTAATGCGATGGCAAACATATCACGCCGTGAAATGCTGGGCTCGGCTGCCTTGGTTGGTGGTTGGATGATGATGGGCGGTGACTTGGCCGCGGCACAAGCGACGCCGCCAGCGGGAGACAAACCAGCGGACGGGCCGTACCAACTGCCGGACCTGCCCTATGGGTACGCCGACCTCGAACCGCACATCGATGCCCAGACGGTGAAGCTGCACCATGACGTGCATCACGCCGGCTATGTGCGCAACGCGAACGCGGCGGTGGCACGGCTGCAAGAGATCCGCGAGACGGGCGGCGAGTCGATCAAGGACGTGCGCAACGCGACGCTGGCGCTGGCGTTCAACCTCTCCGGCGCGATTCTGCACGGCATCTACTGGCAGAACATGAAGAAGGACGGCGGCGGCGAGCCGGCCGCGGATAGCGACATCGCCGCGACGATCAAGCGAGACTTCGGGTCATTCGACGCCTTTGCCGGCAACTTCCAGGCGGCGGCGGCCCAGGTCGCGGGCAGCGGCTGGGGTATTCTGTCATATGAGCCGCTGGCGGACCGCCTGCTGGTGCTACAGGTCGAGAAGCACGAGAACAGTTGCGTCTGGGCAGTGCCGCTGCTGGTTTGCGATGTCTGGGAACACGCGTACTATCTGGCCTATCAGAATCGTCGTAGCGATTACATCAAGGCCTTCATGCGTGTGATCAACTGGGAAGATGTCGATCAGCGACTCCGTCAAGCCCGCAAGTTTAGAGACTAGTCCGGCACCCGCGCTCGGCGCGCCGGCACCTGGTACGCCAATACACGTCCAGCTCATCGGGCTGGCGCTGGTGGTTGTACCGATGCTCGTGCTGGGACAGGTGTTGGCACATACCTGGTTCGAGCACATCGACGACCAGATGTTCGGCTACTTTGGATGGCGCCTGCTGCAAGGCGACGTCATCTATCTGGATGTCTGGGACAACAAGCCGCCGGCGATCTACTGGCTGAACGCGTTGGGATTCGCGCTGGGCGGTGGGCATTACGCCGGCGTGATCGCGTTGTGCACACTCGCGATGGTCGTCACGATCGTATGTTTCCATCTGGTGGCAACGACGGTCTACGGGCGTGCGTCGGCGGTTTGCATCACTCTGCTGGGGGCGTTCTTCATTCTGCATCCGTATCTCGAGGCGGGCAACAATCGCACGGAGACCTTCCTCGTTCCGCTCGAACTGATGGCCGTGCTGCTGTACGTGCGCGGCTTCGCGCCGGGGCGTGATCGCTGGTGGCGCTGGCTGATCGCCGGCTTGTGCTGCGGTGGCGCGTTCATGTTCAAGCAGATCGGGTTGGCGGCCTGGGGCGCGATGGGCCTGCACACGATCGTGCTTGTCATCATGCGGCGGTTGCCGTGGCGGCCCGGGCTACGACGTTGCGTGCTGCTGACGGTCGGCGCCGCGACAACGGTCGCGCTGGCGGCCCTACTGCTGCTGTGGCAGGGCGGGATGCCGGCGCTCAATGAGGCCGTCTACGCGACCTTCGGATTCAACAAGGCGTACTTCGACGTCGGCAACAGCCACTGGGGATTCAGCCGGTCGTCGGCCGCTCTGATCGACGTGCACATGCGGCCGCTGCTGACGCTGCCGCTGCTGATGGCGGCGGCGGCGGTGCTGAACGCGACGCTGCGCTGGCTCAGGCCAGCCGAGCGGCTTGAAGGGGCGAGTGCGTCACGGCCTGGTCCGAGCAAGGACAAGTGCCCGGCATACATGTTTCTGTTCACGGTGTGGTTCTTGGCGGCGCTATACGGGGCGATGCTGAGCCCGACGAAGTACCGCTGGTATGTTTCGCCGATGGTCCCGCCACTGCTTTTGATGGCGGGCTATCTGATCGACGCGCTGCGGGGCGAGCTTGGGTTGCTAACGCGCGTGCGGCAACGAGCGTGGGTGGCGGCGGCGGTCGTGATCATGGGCTACTTCGCGACGAGCGCGCTGCGGATGTACGGTGAGGAGATCGC